>NZ_JADBTX010000132.1:0-35775 GCF_020245945.1 Microcystis sp. M015S2 | reverse complement strand
TTATTAGCCCCCAAAAAAAGCCCCGTAGTCATCCCGCCTATCATCTTGCCTGTTTACTAGAAGATGCTCCTGAAAGCTCATTAAAGGGTCAATTTTGTCCCCTGGCTACTCCCTTGGCTACCCCGATCGCCTGTACTGTTCCCCAGGTGTGGCGCAGTGTATATAGGCAGTCTCTGGCAAAACCGGATGTTAATTATTGGCAATGGCGCGGTATGCCCGAAAATGAGCAGTTTTGTCGGGAATTACGGGAATTATTGCGGTTAAATCCGGCTAGAGGTTACGCTAAGGAAATTCTGGAAAGTCTCGCCTTGGGTCAAGAGCCTTTTTATCATCTTTACTGGGATCTAAAAGCGATCGCTAATGGTAACTTTAACACTATTGGCACTAATAAACTAGCTGAGGGCAGATTTGCCCAGCGAGATTTGCGAACTCATCAGCAGATGCGGAGGGATTTTCGTCAATGGCATTTACAAGCTTGTCAACAGTTGGGAAAAGAGCGGGTTAAAGCGGTTTATCGGCGGTGTTATGGGTCAGATTGGTCATTAATCGCCCAAATTCTCTATCCTTCGCCCCGTTCCTTGGCCGTGATGATTATAGAGTCGGCTAATCCCGTTTGGTGGCGAGTTTTGGGGATTACTCCTTTTACCACCACTAACCGGATTGAGAATAATTATAAAACTCTCTTGTGTTATTGGCATCCCGATCGCAATTCTCATCCCAATGCTACAGAAATCACCGCCCATCTTAATCGCGCCTACGATTGTTATCAAAGTTTTCAGGAGATGAGTAGTCAAGATAATGCACCTTTGTGGACGAAAATCCGTCGCTGGATTCCTTAGACTTGACTCTAGTTTTTCCCTTGACTTTTTCCTTAACAAAAGAATGTTAGTCTAGGAACAATCTAGGACCACGCTTGCACTCTCAAGGTAATGAATCTAGTGCTTTTAAACAATCGCTACCAAATTGTTAGTACCCTTGCTAGGGGGGGATTTGGGGAAACTTATATCGCTATCGATACGAATATGCCTTCTCAACGGCGCTGTGTGATTAAAAAATTGCAGCCGGCTATTCAAAGTGAGGGGATGCCAGAATGGTTAAAAGAACGTTTTCAGAAAGAAGCAAGCGTTTTAGAGGAATTGGGGGAACAAAATCGCCAAATACCCCGTTTATACGGTTATTTTGCCCAAGATAATCATTTCTATCTGGTGCAGGAGTGGATTGAAGGGGAGACACTAACCCAAAAACAGCAACGACAGGGAAATTTATCCTCCTCAGCAGTGCGGACGATTTTAGATAATTTACTGCCTGTTCTTGATTTTATTCACAGTCGCCGCATTATTCACCGGGATGTGAAACCCGATAATATTATCTTAAGAAATAGTGATAATTTGCCCGTTTTGATCGATTTTGGGGTAATGAAAGAAGCAGTCGCCACCTTACTCGATCCTACGGGAAAAAGTGCCTATTCGATCGCCCTTGGCACCCCCGGTTATATGGCTTCGGAACAGGCTGCCGGGAGACCGGTCTTTTCTAGTGACCTTTACAGCCTAGGTCTAACAGCGATTTTTTTATTAACGGGAAAAACTCCCCAATATCTAGAAACTGACTCGCGCACGGGGGAAATTCTCTGGCGACAGGAGGCAGAAAATGTTAATCCTAATTTAGCTATGGTAATCGATCGAGCGATCCGTTTTCATCCCCGGGATCGGTTTGCTACTGCTAGGGAAATGTTAGCAGCTTTAGGAGAAATAGCCCCCGATTTGTCCACCCAACCGACTATCGCGGTTTCTCCCCATAGTCCCCGATTAAAGTCCTCTACACCCCCAAAACCAACCGTCTCCCCCACTGTGGTTATTCAACCCAATTCTGGGGAAAAAAAGAATCCTTGGCTGCGGATTTTGCTGATTTTTGCGGTGACAATTGGAGCTTTTGCCCTAGGATATCGGGGATTTATGGCTCTTTTACCTAAAAATGAGGAAATTGAACCATTACCAACCCCTGAACCTTCTCCTAGTCCTGAAATCATTCCTCCTCCCTCCCAAGATTTTCCCCCTATCCGACGACCTTCTCGTCAACGGACTCCCATTTATTCCCCAACTCCCACTCCATCTCCTACTCCTACCCCAGAGGTGATTCCTACTCCAGAAGCGACTCCAGAATTAACTCCTAGTCCCACCCCAGAAGAAGTAATTCCTATTCCTGTTCCCCTTCCTGAAACGGAGCCAAGTCCTCAAGTTTCTCCCCTTCCTTCTCCTTCCCCTTCTCCTTCTCCTTCTCCTGTTCCAGAGGTGATTAATCCCCCGGTTAATGAGGATAAAATTGAACCGATCGCTCCTCCTGTTTTATCACCTTCTCCTCCTGAAGAAAATAGTAATCAATAGACTGCTTGCAGAAGTCGGAAAGGGGAAGATGATAATTTTCTCTTAAACCTTTGCCCTTTTACCTACAATGAAAGAGAGCTACTGTTTAGGCTTAATTCTTCTGATTCTATCTGCTCTGCCAGTTGACGCAGTAGATCAAAAATGCTAGTTAAGGTTTCCTCCGGTAATTTAGCCCTATTCAATTATTTCTATTATCCCCAGTCTATAATCTGGTTGGCGCGAGGTAATCCTGTTTAATTTAGTTTGCGATCGAGTGGAGGATCAGTCAAGGGAGAAGGCAAAGGCGAATCCGACATACTGCGCCACAATATCTCACGGAATGAGGATAGTTCGCCTGAGAAGGAGTAAAAAAAACAGGGGAAAACACCTGAGACTCTTTGCTCTGTGAATCGCTAATCGGGGAAAGGAATGTAAAGATTTATTAAAATGTAGCTTTTGATACAGTTGTGGGGGGGGGAGTGTGTATCATTCTGCCATCTCCTTTTAGTCTTGGGTTGGGCTGTTGCTTGATCTGGATGTGGGGGGGACTGTCCCATAACAGAGATTTTTCAGAGGTAAGAAATGAAAGGTTTAAATTTGGCTTTAATTTTTGGAACAGCCATAGGGCTTATATGTGATCTTAAACCTGTTCTTTCGTTTGATTTAAATTTTATAAGAGATGATGAATTTGCAGTTAATGTAAGGTTATTTCAAGGTAATATAGATAATGAAGGAAATCCAATTTTTCCTAGTGAGATTCAAGATTTTAGCTTAGTCGGTAATTGGTGGACAATACAAGGCACTATAACAGCAAATATAAATCAAGATCCTCCTGTGTCTTTTAATTCAGTTAGCATAAATGGTTCAATATTTCATAATAAGCCTACTTCTGATGGGCAAGATGGCAATGGTCCTGGAACTCCTTTTAATTTCAATCTTACAGTAGATAAGAAACCATTTCCTGGTGGAAGTGTAACTGCTACCCAATCAAGTGGTCCTCTACCTCATGGGGAACATTATGATACTTACACAGCTTCATTAACTGGTGTTTCTTTAATCGGATTTCCCCCCTTTGCTGGTTACGTACTAAAAATTCAAGGTAGACATACTCCCGAACCATCCGCCATCCTCAGCCTCCTCGCCATCGGAACACTCGGCGCAACTTCAACCCTCAAACGCAAACTAAACCCCTCCAAATTTACCGAAAAAGAAACCACAAAAGTAGGCTAAATTGCTTCTAAAAATACCATGAATGCCCCTTCATTCATTCAGTTGAGGGGGTATTTTTGGCATAACTCTCTCAATTCCTATGATTTTAAGGAGGATGGTTTATCTTGCAAGCCGAGAGCTGCTACAATCTAAGATGACTGGTTATAGATGCTTTCAAGATGACTAAAACAGCAGAAACCCTCAAAATAGAACTTGCTCAACTTTCTGTGCAAGATCGCGCTGAACTGGCTTACTTTCTCATCCATTCCTTAGATGAAGGTGTAGATGACAATGTTTTAGATGCTTGGGATAGAGAATTAACTCAAAGATTAGCCGAAATTTATGCTGGAACAGCCAAGGGTGAACCATCGGATAAAGTATTATTGGAATTACGAGAGAAATATTCGTGAAACCTGTTATTATTCACAGTGAAGCAAGACGAGAACTTGACAATGCTATTCAATATTATGAGAAGCAAAAGATAGGATTAGGGCTAGATTTGCTATCTGAAATTGAACAAGTTCTCGAAAAAATTAAAATTAACCCTAATCTGGGAACACCCCATACTATCGAAGGGATGCGCCGTTATCTCATTCGCCGTTTTCCTTACATCATCTTTTATGTAGAATTTGAAGCATTTATCTGGGTAGTTGCGATCGCACATGGAAAACGTAAACCTGATTACTGGAAAAAGCGAAATTTAGAATAACGGAGATACTCAAACCTAAACTAAAACCCTCCAAATCTACCGAAAAAGAAACCACAAAAGTAGGCTAAATTGCTTCTAAAATACCATAAATGCCCCTTCATTCGGTCAGTTAATTAGGGGCGTTTATATCGTATTTTTATGTTATCTTGAGGGGATTTATACCGCTTTGCGGAAGGCAAAAGTCTTATACCATAAGCCTTTCATGTTCCTAATTTTTACAATCCAAATCAATCATTAATGTTACCAGTATAAAATAAATAATAGGGGTTATTGATAATGAGTCCACATCCGTATAACTTTGACAACCTTCTCTTCTGGAATAACCTGATCAACCAAAGGATGCTGACAGAACAAATTAAACATTTAGCCAAGCAAAAATATCCACTGCTGATATTGACCAACGTTCTAATCCTTTAATCACTGCTAAAGGCTCATTATTTCCTTCAGTTACAATATGTACTTTCGGTAATCCTGTTTCAAAAACGGTGACTGACTTTGCTGAAGGATCAATCAACCAACCTAATTCTGTTCCTTGTTGTAAACAGAAAATAATCTTTTCCATCACTAAGGTAACAGATTGTTCGGGAGACATAATTTCAATAATCCAATCGGGATAACGTAAAAATTGATCGGCCATTTCTCCATCTATATCTCTTGGCAAATTCTCCCAACGAATCACCGCAATATCTGGCACAATTGAACGTTCTGCAAAAGTACAACGCAATTCAGGTAGAGCATAAGCTAATTTTTGAGGTTTAGTCTGTTGATTAATGGCAGAGGCTAACTCAAATTGTAAGATGCTGTGTTTTCCTTTGGGCATAGGTTTTTGAGTGACAATTCCATGATAATATTCCCTAGCAGGCTTAGTTTCTGGAAGGGCAAGAAATACTTCGAGGGAAAGGGCTTGTTTATCTTCTATTGTGGCAAACATTGATTGATTTCTCCGCTCTTGAGTTGTTTTCTATTATAAGCTCCTGACTTCTTACTCTCAGGTAAGTTTTTGATTTTTACAATAGGTCTAATCTAAAAATACGGGTTTTTCTTTAAGCTCTAGCACGAAAAATTTGATTAGCAGTGAGGTTTAACTCTGGAAAAATCCCTGAAATAAGACGTTGATCCTGTTTAAATAAACTACCTTGATATTCTCCATCGATTAATTGATAGATAGAAATGGTGGGTTCTTTGGGGCTGCCGATATATCGGGCCGAACCTTTGGCTAAATAATCGATAATCCAATATTCGGCAATTCCTAATTGTTCGTAGTCGTCGAATTTTTTCAGATAATCATCTCGCCAATTGGAACTGACAATTTCAATAATTAATTTAGCTGATGTTGCCAGAGAAATTGAGGAAGCGGTTTCCCAATAGGGATCGTTAACTAGATTTTCTCTGTCTAAGACAATAATATCGGGTAGATAACCTGTATGGGGTCGAAGGGGTTTTACTGCCGCAGTATTAGGGATAAAATAGGGCAATTGCTGCCGATTTATCTCTAAGAATAGGGTTCCAGAAACAAATCCGCCAATTTCTTCGTGTTTTCCGATCGGTCGCATCATGGCCAATAATTTTCCTGCGATTAATTCGTATTGTTTTCCATCATCGGGATATTGATTGATATAGTCATCAAAAGTCAACAATTGGGGGATAGTTTGGGTTGTGGTCATGGCAGTTAGGGGAATAAGAGAGATGATTTTTCTAGATTCTAACTCGATTAACGACGTTGCCACCAAGTCAATCCAGCTAGGGTAAATCCTACTAAAGGCATCACTACCATCGCTATCCAAAAAATAGCGTTAGCTTGCAGGGGATTTAAATTAATTCTTCTATTTTCTGGTTCCTTGGCCCGGATAGATAAGGTGGCTGTGTCACCACTGGCTAACCACTGCACAGAATTTAAAAATATATCTCCGTTTAACTGTTGTTCAAATAGTCCATCGCTGGCAAAGCTGGCATTACCAATCACGATTAATTTACCTTTTTTTCCCGTTAGAGCAACTCCTAAATCAAAGGGGCCAGCTAAATCTTTTTCAGTGTTAAACTGGAGATTCTGATCATTTAAATCACTCTCGGCCCACATTTTATCATTAGTAATCATTAAAGATACGGCTTCAATTCCTTCGATGGGAACGGTAGCGATGGGACGAGCAAAGGGAAAGATAGAAATACCGTTAGCAAAATCGCGAGTAATCGGATGATTGCCGTAATTGGTAATAATGGGACTAGCCGGACCTAAACCGATGATTTCCCCGGCACCGGAAGCATCAATAATAATCCGATTATCTAGTTTCACACCCCAAGCGGTTAATAAGGGTTCTAATCCGGTTTCGGTTTGAGGGTCAATCAGTAATAAAATTTTGCCCCCTTGCTCAAGATAGTTTTTTAACGCGGTGACTTCCTGGGGAAATATTTTTCTTTTGGGACTGGCAATAATAATGACATCGGCATTATTGGGAATGGTGGAACGTTCCACTAGATTAAGTGGCTCTACTTGATAACCTTTTGCTTCTAAACTATTGACTGCTTGCCCTAAACCCCCTTGAGGTTCTTTGAGGGCATTTTCTCCATGACCTTGCAGAAAGTAAGCGGTTAAAGTGCGATCGGTTTTAGCGGTTTCGATGGCGTTACTCAATTTCGCTTCGGTGAGATTTTCCTGTTCACTAATAGTTTTCAGGGGTTGTTTTTTTTCACCATACTGTAGATAGACTCTGGACAGATTATCATTAGCTAGTTTTTTAAATTCTTGGACAATATTGGGTTTTTTCTCGGGGTTAACTATCTCGTACTGAAATTGGGAATTTTTGCGTTGATAATTGGCTAAAAGTTCCTGTTCGTTGGCACTGATTCCCCGGGTTGAAAAAATCCAGACTTTGACTGGTTTTGACAGATTGGTTAATAGTCTTTCGGTTTGGGGGGATAAACTAAAGATTTGGTTTTCGGTTAAATCAACTCGATAGGGATAACGGAGGGCAAGAAAGTTAATTAAACCGATAACACCGAGGACAATAATAGTAGTAATAAGGGTTTGAGTGCCGGTGCGGGTACTTCTTTTTTGCCAAAAGTCTTTGGAAGTGATTACTAATAACAACAGCCACCCTAGAAACAGAATAGCCCCGGCAATTAATAACCCCAGAGAGAGGGATGACCATTGACCGGAGATTAACCCCACGGTTAGGCCGGCACTACCCAGAAAGAGGGCGGGTATATAGAGAAATTTACTGTATTTTTGCCAGTATCTCATAGTTAGTTTCTTTGATAACGGTCCGCTTCGATAGATTGAGTAGTTAGAAAGATTCCCAGCAGAATATAACTGAGGAGGATGACTAAACTACTACTGTCAAAAATTCCCCGCACGAAATTGTTAAAGGGTTGATACCAAGATAGATGGGAGAGCAATTCTTTCAGGAAAAATCCGATCTGTTCTCCCACTTCTCCTCCGATGCGATCTCGAAAGAAGGTTTCGGCATTGTTAGCAATTACATCCAGTATCCAAATAAATAAGATGGTGATAAAGGTGATGATGTAAGCAAGGATAGAACTATTAGTAAGGGAAGAAATAAACATCCCGATGGCTAGGATGGCCGCTGCCAGTAAAATTAATCCTAGATGAGCCATTAAAACACTGGCTATATTCACCGGGGGAACTGCGCTACTAAAAACCACTATTTCATAAATCCAGAGGGGGGTAATCATTACGGTAAAAAAGGCCAACACTCCCAATAATTTACCGATGGCAATACTCCAATTAGTCAGGGGGGAAGTGGCTAAAAGTTCTAGGGTTCCCTGTTTTTTTTCCTCTGCGTATAATCCCATAGACAGGGCGGGCAAAATTACCAACAATAAAGAGGATAAAATAATGCCGATGAAAGTGGTCATAAATTCAGATACCGTATCTCTGGCTACCAGAAATCCCGATTGTTCCTGGATACTAACATCGAGAATAATGCCGTAGAGAAGGGAGTTAAAGAAAAATCCCGCTACTAACCAAAATATCCCCATAATGATATAGGCATTGGCGGCGGTAAAATAGCTTTGAAATTCCTTGCGAAAAATCGCCCAGATATTATTGATCATGCCTCTCCTCTTGTTGGTTACTTTCCCCGCTGCCGATTACTTCCAAAAAGATATCTTCTAGGGTTTTACGCGTGCGACGCATTTCTAATAAGTTATAACCATTGTTGACAACTATTCTAGCAATTTCTGCCCCTAGGTTTGTCCCCGCTTGACCAACAATTTTAAGCAGGTTATCGCCGACTTTTGCTGCTTGCTCGACTTGCGGCAGTTGTTGCAGGATTTCTAGCAGGGAATCCCTATCACCCTCGATCTCAATTTCATAACTGGAACCGGCAGGGGTAGCGGTAGTAATATTATTGGCCACGATGCGACCCCGATTAATAATTGTCGCTCGATCGCAGGTAATACTCACTTCTGGCAAAATATGAGTGGAGAGAATAATTGTATGTTCTCCCGCTAAACTTTTAATCAGATTTCTTACCTCGATAATCTGTTTCGGATCCAATCCTACTGTCGGTTCATCTAAAATAATTACCGGTGGATCGTGTACGAGCGCTTGGGCAATTCCCACACGCTGTTTATAACCTTTGGATAACTTGCGGATAATAACTTTTCTTTTTTCTAGTAACTGACATTTACCTAAAACTAAATCTACCCGCGCTTTTCTATCCCCCGATGAGATGCCTTTAATCCGTGCCACAAAATCGAGAAAACTTTCCACGGTCATCTCTGGATACAGGGGGGGATTTTCAGGAAGATAACCGATGCGACGACGCACTTCTAAGGATTGTTGATGCACATCGTATCCCGCTATCCTTGCTGTTCCTGTCGTGGCAGGAATATAACCAGATAAAATTCTCATAGTCGTGGTTTTTCCGGCTCCATTTGGTCCCAAGAAACCGAGTATTTCTCCTTTTTCTACGGTAAAATCCACGTCACTGATTGCCGTGGTAGAACCATAAATTTTACTCAGATGTTCGACTTCAATCATAAGCTTTATCAGTTATCAGTTATCAGTTATCAGTTACCAGATGTGAGTTTTCAGTCAATAGTGTTAAGTGACAAGTTCGGAGCTTTCTTTTCACTGATTACTGATTACTGCTCACTGATAACTGATTTTTCCCAGACTATGATCCCGATTAATTTCTACCACTATATCCGCTTGTTTGAGCAGGGGTGGCAGAAATAATTGCGGATGTAAACTTTTCCAAAAATACTTGACAAATTCCTCGATTTCTGATGGGGTCATACCTCCTTTTGTTTCGGCCGCCTGTCGCCATTGTAAACTGTAACGGTAGTCAAGGGGATAAAGAATCAGTAAGCGATCGATTTTTGACCAGAGGGGTAGATATTCTCGCAATCTTTGATTATTATCCCTGGCGAATTGTCGGTCTTCTTGGCTATTAATCGGATCAGGGGCATGATCAAAGACTGTTTCTTCTACTGGATTCATGCCCACAAACCAACCCTCGAAAAAAAGAATATCGACTCGCTCCACTTGTTCCGGTGCAATTCTATCTCCTTGTCCTCGATGCAGTGACTTGTCAAACCGCGGGATTAAAATCGGACTTTCTTGCTGACAAACCTGTTCTAAAACTTTAATTCCTAATGCTATATCATGAGTACCCGGTGGACCACGCCAGCGCAATCTTTCATCCTTTTGACGCAATTTTATTCGCTCATTATAGGTCTTATAAATATCATCTAAAGAGAGATTATTTACTTTTAAATCAAAATAGGCTAAAATAATCGACATTATAGATGTTAATGTGGTCTTTCCCGTGCCTTGGGGAGCCAAAATGCCTTGAATCAACGGTTTTGCGTGGCTGCGTAGCTCTAGCGCCCAAGGAATCCACAAGCGCCAACAGCTGATCAAAATCTGATTTGGCTGATTTATCCCTAACTCCTGACATTTTTGCCAGACTCGCGGCCAGAGAATCGTTAATAGTTCCGCCCTTTCCTGTAGGATCAGAGGGTTAGTCTCCCTAAAATTTAAGGATTCGATCGCTAGTAAATCTTCTAGATCCGCCTCAGTTAAGGGATTTTTGTCGATTAATCCCTGTAAAATCGTCAAAATCTTCATAGCTGTTATTCAGGAGTAATTCTCTGGGGTTAGCCACCCATACCAGCAGATTAATCCCGCTCAAGATTTTTTTGAGAGTGTTTTTTAGGGTTATTTGCCCAAAAATGAAGGGTTTGCAGGCAGGCACGGATTCCCATTATATATATAAGTATATGTCAAGTTCCCTTTTCAGTCAAGGGGTTTGGCCAAAAATCTCTAGCTTTGTCTCCAGTTTCTCAATCGGTTAGACTAAGAATTATTCACATTACTTAACAAAACAGCCGATGAATACAGCTGCTCTGACGATAAAGCAAAATTGGCAATGGCAAGGAAATTCGATACACTATGTGCAAGCGGGTACTAGAGTCGCAGGAAAACCCCCTTTACTATTAGTCCACGGTTTTGGCGCTTCCACCGACCATTGGCGAAAAAATGTGCAAGGTTTAGCCTCAGAATGGGAGGTATGGGCGATCGATCTGTTAGGATTTGGTAGATCAGCTAAACCGGATATTGTCTATAGTGGCAATCTTTGGCAGCAACAATTAAATGATTTTATCAAGGAAGTTGTGGGCCAACCGACGGTTTTAGCGGGTAATTCTCTGGGGGGTTACGCTTCTCTCTGTGTAGCTGCTAATCATTCCGAGAATGTTCGGGGATTAATTCTCCTCAATAGTGCCGGCCCCTTTAGCGATACAGAAAGCAATCGTCAGCCTAATTTAGCACAAAAATTACTGCGATCGATCTTGCTGCAACCTTGGGCCAGTTATCTCTTATTTCTCTATACCCGTCAACCCAAAACTATCCGCAAAACCCTAGAGAAAGTATATCTCGATCGCAGTGCCATTACTGAGCAGTTAATAGAAGATATCCGTCGTCCTTCCCTGGATGCGGGAGCAGCCAAAGTTTTTGCTTCTGTGTTTAAATCTCCCCGGGGGGAAAATGTGGATATTCTCCTGCAAAAGTTAAGTTGTCCCCTGTTGATGTTATGGGGTGAGGGGGATCCTTGGATGAATACTAGGGAACGCGGGGCCAAATTCCGTCAATACTATCCTTCTCTGACAGAATATTATCTAACTGCCGGTCATTGTCCCCACGATGAAATTCCCACAGAGGTTAACCGGTTGATTAGTGATTGGGTGAAAAGCTTATAGGTAGTTAGCGACCGGTTATCAGGTTTTTATTTTTTTGACGCTTATCTAACCTGAAAAAAGAGGGTTTGCAGGCAGGCACGGATTCCCATTCTATATATAAGTATCTGTCAAGTGCGGGGATTTGTCAAGGGTTTTTTTGAAAAAATCTGCCAGAATTTCAGGGGAGAAAATCGGAATCGAGGATTTGTTCGGGACTATAGGGGCAGCTTTCGACAAAGATAGCGGCCGGTAATTGGCTTTTTTGTCGGACTCGCTTCACTGCTTTAGGGTAAATAACGGCGATTCTGGTTAAAAAATAGTTATAAAGGGTTTTTGACTCCAATAAAAGTTCTAATTCCACCCGAAAGTTACCGATTTCGTCCTGCCATCCCCGCGCACATCTTTCTCGTTCCTCCGGCCAGTATTGGTAGAGGAGCAGATGAATGAGCAATTGTAGGAGATAACTATCTACTTTATGTCTCTGTTCATTCCCCAGCGCTTCGATTTCTTCTCCGAGATGTTCCCAATCTAATACATCTGTCTGTTTTTGTCGCAGTTGTTTGGCCGTTTCTTCTAACCAAGCAAGATAGTCCTGTTCGTATAAGTCTTTAGTTGTCATACCCTATCCCCTTTAGTGCTGGTCAGGTATTAGGTTTTTATTTTTTTGACGCTTATCTAACCTGAAAAAAGAGGGTTCGCAGGCAGGCACGGATTCCCATTATATATATAAGTATCTGTCAAGTGCGGGGATTTGTCAAGGGTTTTTTATTGAGATTTTGTTAATCATCTCGAATACCGTGCATCATGGATTAGTAAACGCTCCGAAAGATTGGCAATATTCCAGTTTTCACCGTTATGTTGAAGAAGGAATTTATGATCAGATGTGAGGAGCTTCAGAAAAGCTGATCTTTGATAGTGATATCGGTATGGAATAAAATGTAGAAGTGAAACCCAAAAAATTAAGGTAAGAAATAAAAGCAATGTTGGGTTTCGTTACCTCAACCCAACTTACAAGATCAGCGATCGCACTACAGGATCAGCGATCACCTTTATCGAGAAGAAATAGCTACCTGCACATTCGGAGAAAAATTCTCGATTTTTCGAGAAGCATTAAGAATTTCAATCCCGATTACATTACCTGCTTGATCATAGTCAAGAATAACCCCCGGACTGATTGCCTCACTTTCTTCTACGGGTGTGTCATGCCAGGTAATTGTTAAAACGTCAACTTCAGCATCATATTTAGCTTTCATTTGATAGCTGCCTATATTTTCTAAGTTTACTGGTAACATATAGTGTAACAATTTTTTGAGGCTCAACTAAGTCATTAATGTAAATTCTCAGAAGATAAGTTTTATTGTTAATGGTGACAAACGTACCTTGATAAACTTTGAGTCCATCTTCTTCTAAAATTTGCTCAGGATTATTGAGGATGTCCTGCAATATTTTTAAAGAGATTTGGCGTTGAATAATTTTTTCTTCGGCATGGTGACTTAAAATAAAGTTCACGAGGATTTCGGAGTATTTTTTTGTAAGGGATTAGGGTTCTTCGGTTTGTCTTATGCAATGGACGGGGTTATAAGGAATGAAACCTTTATAGAGACAGACATTGCCGCAATTTTTGTCAATTGTTTGCGATCTGAAGCGAACTAATCAATTAAATCTCTTGCCAGATAAGGATTGAGTCGATTTATGCCCCCACATCGAACCATACCAAGTCCCGAAGAGCCATATTTTATATGGCGAAGAAAAAGAGCATGAACCCTGAGAAATTTCTCGATACAAGTTATGCGATCGCTTTATCTTCATCTACGGACGATTATCATCTATATTGTCAAAGAAACGATAAAAATTGGGGAATTGTTGACTGTATTTCTTTTATTGTAATGGAAGAGCGTAGAATAACGGAAGCATTAACAACGGATATTCATTTTCAGCAAGCTGGTTTTCGAGCTTTGTTGAGAGATTAATCTCAGGGCAGGCGATCGCCATTCCCCCATCACCCAAAAGTGATCGCCATTCCCACATCACCCAAAAACGATCGCCTCTCCTCATCACCCAACAGCGATAGCCATTCCCAAAAAATTGCTCCTCCCAAAAGCGATCGCCCCTTCACCCTTACTCTAAAAAGCGATCACCTCTCCCTGTTTTATAAAAAAGCGATACTAAAACCGAACAAATTCGGTGACAATCAGTAGTGAAAAAATTCAACCAATCGATCAGCCACTACCATTGCTACCCGTTCGTCAAGACTGCCAATTGTGGCAACAATTCGGGTTTTGTCAATCGCCCTAATTTGATCTAAAGCAATACTGCCGCGCACATTTTCTTGATCAATGGGGATTCTTGTTGGGTAATTTTTGACAGTACTGGTGATTGGTGCAATAACGACTGTTCTTAATCGAGCATTAATTTCACTAGGAGAAACAACAACACAAGGTCGAGTTTTTTGCAGTTCAGACCCCCTAGTTGGATCGAGTGCCACCAACAGGATGCTAAATCTTTCTACCATTGATTTTGCCGCTCAAACTCGTTTTCCACCCCTAACCAATCCTGTAACTCGGCTTCAATAGGAGCATCATCAAATAACTCAGCCCAGCCTTCCCTTACCTTCTTTTTAGCACTCAGAATAATTCTTTTTCCATCAACTATCGCCTCAACTTCGTCCAGAAGTTCACACTGTTCCATGATTGCTTGAGGAATTGTAATTGCTTGAGAATTACCGATTTGTACGATTTTTAGCAACATTTTGACGACCAGATAAACATACGATAATTATATCAACTTATACTGATTAGGGAGCGATCGCCCCTCCTCCTCAAAATCGCCCCTCCTCCTCAAAATCGCCCAGCTATTCTCATTTTGAAACGATTTTGCGTTGTTTCAGCGATCTAGAGATTTGTTAAGAATTATTAACCCCTCTAGGTGCAAGGGTTTTAATGTCATGAAACCTTAAAATGAGAATTGCTATATTTTGAGAAGAGGCCGTTCTCTCAGCAAAAAAATAGATTAAAATGAGTGTGTCAGCCTGATTAACAAGATGAGTTATGCCAACACCGACTATCATCGAAACGGATTTGCGCGAAGTTCTAGCAGAAATGAATCAGAAGCTAGATACAATTTCTAAAGATGTGAATCAAGTACAGATTCGATTGGCTACTGTAGAAACCAAAGTTGATAATGTAGAGAAACGATTGGATTCAATGGATAAGCGATTCGATAAAATGGAATTACAGATAGAAAAGGTAGAAAGCAATCAGGGCAATCAGGTTTGGGCTTTGATTGGGATTTTGTTTACGGCGGTAGTGGCAACGTCTATCCGTTTTGTTTTAACAGCTTTACCCTAGATTTCAAAAGAAAACCTGATCGCGTTTTTAAGATTTAATCAACAAGAAAACAGCGATCACCGTTATCTCAAGTCATCTTCGGTCAGATCAGCATCTTTCAAAATACTCTTAAGAGTACCAATTGGTAAATCTTTATTGCCATGAACAGGAACGGATAAAATAACTTTCATTCCCTGTTTTGTATAAATATGATGACTACTACTAATGCGTTTTAACTGCTAACCATAACGTTCAATAATTTTACAAAGGGCTTGGCCAGAAATAGATTTCATAATGATAATTCGACTAGCTCTTTTTCTGCTTCAATTTCTGTTTCTTGACTTGCAACTTCAAGCCATCCTTGAACCGCATCTTGCAACATTTCTAATAATTGTTCGTAGCTTTCTCCCCAGGTATGACAGCCTGGCAATGCCGGTACGGAACCGCACCAAATACCATCTTCTTGCCAGATTAGAGCTTTAATTTTCATGTTATTTTCAAAATATTTGCCTAATTTTACTATGATAATAGAAAAATACGATATGTGACCGCCATTCCCACATCACCCAAAAATGATCGCCTCTCCTCATTCTCAAAAAGCGATCGCCTCTCCTCCTCATCAAAAATTGATCGCCCTTTGCGTTCCTATCCCAAGCAATGGCAATTTTAAAATTTAATCAACAAGATAATAGCGATCGCACTTAGAATTGTTACCAATAAGTTATAGGGGGTTTCCAACGTGTATAAAGTTGAGCATATACTCCAGCCCATGACTTGCTATTTCGACTTTTTATTTCCGTTCTGAAAGAATTATTGCCAAGTTCTTTAGTTAAATTTTTTCCAAATACAGATTTAGATATTTTGATAAAGTTTTCTTCTTCTGCTTGTATCAATTCATAGTATGATATAACAGCTTCTTTAGCCTTTTCCTCGGTGTTTTTTATCTTCTTTGAGCTTGAAATACTACTGATAACAGTCGGTACGCCTTCAATCACAAATGCTACAGATTTTATTGTATATCCTTCTATTTTCTCTCTTGCTTCTTTTGAATAATGATAAAGATGATAGTAAAAATATAGTTTAGATTCATCAAAAGCCTTATCTGATTTTGTATTATCATTTAGTAGTTTATAGCAAAAGGCAATAAAATTACTCGCTATAAAAGCTTTAGCATAGTTATTTCGAATTAGATCAATTCTCCTAAACCAATCCCAAGTTTTATATTCTTTATCTATAAGATTTAAAAAAGTGTCTCTTCCTCTTTTTAAAAGTGTTAACGCTTGTATTAATTCATAGTCAAAGTTTTTTCCATCCAAGTCATTTGTTATAATTTTTATGGCAGTTCTAATATCTTGATTCCCTGTTTCTAAAAGAAAAGCTTTAATTGATGAATTTTGTAACTTAGATAAAGACTTACAAACTTTTAATGCCATTTCGCCACCAGGAAAATTAGATACAATAAAAGGAAGAGCCTCGCTTAATATATCTAAATACACATTTTCTGTAGAATTTATTAATCTATTAAATTCTTTGAGAACTACTATATTATCTTCAAACATAAGTCTAAGTCACCTTATTTAAATTTAATTAACGGTGCGATCGCCGATCCTGTAACTTGGGTTAACGAACACAACCCAATGATAACCTCATTGTCGGTTACTGCGATCACTTTCTCTGATGGAATGCGATCGCCGATTTTATTAGGGAGAAAAAAGCTAATGTTCGGTTTCATTACCTCAATCCAACCGATAGATCGGCGATCAAGAAATAATCTGGATAGGACTATTTCAATAACTCGATTTCCCCTGGTCGCCAAGTCTTATCAAACCAAGGCTCAAGCGGGCCATAAAGCCGAAGAATCGTATTCCAACCCGTGCCCGGAATCGTCTGTACCCAATTATTCTCCTTGCCAGTAGGCGGTTTCGGCCTGAAATAGATATCTACAGAACCATCGGCATTAACCAAAAGTCCCTTTGTCTGACTACCGACACTGGGAAACTGTTGCTCCGTCTGAATCATCGATCGCGTCTGGTTACTGTCAAGAATCACTGACCAGAATAGTAGCACGCTAGGATGTGTTAGCGTAACGCAGAATAATTACAAATTCATCATGATTAAAAGCAAAAAAGTGCGTTAAGTAACTATTTTTTAAGTCAAGACGGCAATTAGCGATCGCCCCTCCTGATCAAAAAGCGATCACACCATGAGAAGAAAACCTGATCGCACTAAAGTCCAAAATAATCGCAAATCAGATAATTATTGTTAAGAAAACAATTTGGTCCGTTACATTTCATTAGCGTACCCTACACGATCACCGACCATACTAACCGGTTGCTTGTTGAGAGCAATTTCAAATAAAAATTCAGGGGCAAAGTCTGCTCCGTTTGGCCATTCTATTGTCCGACTATTTACATATACTTTTTGAAATAAGCTTTTATCTTTTAAGGGTTCAAAGATTTCCCCATACAATTCTTGTTCTAAATCTACAATCCCTTCTATTCCATTATTAAAGGTTAGCTTTAATTGATACTTATCCAGATATTCCACACAGATAACATGAAGAAATAGCTCCTTTTTAGGGAAGGGGATCGATTCTGTTAAGAGGTTTTCTTTGACGCGCATTTTCCCAGTTCTCCAATAGTTCAGATTGGTGTAGATCAAGCCACTCCCATATTAGATTTAGTCCTCTTTTGGGCATTTGACCACAAATTTCACCTGTGTGAATCATTATAACCGCTTCATAATCTTGATACTCGGCATGGATATGAGGCGGATTGTGATCGTTATAGTTCATGGTGATTTTTATTCCATAGAAGCTTGATAGAGTGGGCATGAGTAAGAATAGTAATAAAGGTTGCTTTCTAAAAGTTTGCCCCCTATTGTAAGCGATCGCCTCTCCTTCTCAAAAAACGATCGCCTCTTCTCATCCCCAAAAACGATCGCCCTTTCTCATCCCCAAAAAGCGACCACACGATGAAAAGAGATTAATTTGTCTAAAAATTTGCTAGACTGGGGGCAATAAAGGCTTATTTTAAAGGTGGTAAGTCAATGTGGTGGCAAAGTTCTCGATTAGACCGTATTGAAGCCAATATGGAGCGTATTGATGCAAGAATAGAACGTCTGGCGGAAATCAGTGAGGCAACGAATCGGCGTATTGATCGGTTTGTGGAGGCTACTGCTCAACAAATGGAAGACTCTAAGGCCCGTATTGACCAACTGCAAAAAGGGATGGAACAGCTTCAGCGTGCAGTTGGCTATTTTTTAAGTCAAGACGGCAGTTAGCGATCGCCATTCCCTAAAAATTCCTCTATACAGTGCTTAATGCTTTGATTTTCGCTATCTCTGTTTCTAAGTTGGGAAGTTTTTGATTATATTTTTGGGCTGTTTCTAACCATAAATCTTTTACCATCAGTAATTCTTGTAGGGTTTCTTCTAAGGTTTCACCCTGAGCCAAACAGCCAGATAGTGCCGGAATTTCAGCGACAAAACCGCCTTCTTCACAGGGATAAATAATAATTGGATAATTCATCTTTAGTTGTCTCCGATAATTTCAAGGACTCGACGAATATAAACAGATTTTACTTTTTTATTATGAACAGGTATGATCAAAATAATATCATTTCTTTTAAAAATGTGATGGCTACCTGTAATTCTATCAAGGGAAAACCCTTCTAATTCTAGCAGTTGACAAATATCGTTGAATCTTGCGTTATTAGGACTATTCTTGAGTAGTTCTAGTAGTTTATCCCTTTTAGACACGAGTGAATGGCATTCAACAATGAGCTTGAGCAGAAATCCATTTTAACCCAAAGGGAGAAAACTTTTAACAATACACTTGTTCTAACATAGCGGTAGTGAGAGATTTTTGGCCGTGATAATAGAGACGACGATTGAGACAACCGATCGATTTAACATAGGTAGATAGGGTTCCTAGATCGTGGGAAATAATTAAAATGGTCATCCACTCATTCAATTCTTGCAACAGGGAAAAAATACTAGCACGCATTTGGGGATCGACACTAGCAGTGGGTTCATCTAAAATCAAGAGACGGGGTTCTACCGCTAAAGCGCGAGCGATATAAACCCGTTGGCGCTGTCCCCCCGAAAGTTCAGCAATCGACCTTTTTTTCAACGCTAACATTCCCACACTATCTAAAGCTTTATCTACCCTTACCTCATCTTTTTTACTATAGCCTTGCCAGAGTTTTTTGCTGCTCAATCTCCCCATTTTCACCACCTCACCCACAGTGATGGGAAATGAGCGATCGCATTCGACAAACTGCGGCACATAACCGACTAATTCCCGACCTTTTTCGACACTTTGCCCCAAAATACTGACTTCTCCCCGCCAAGGTTTAATTAATCCCAGTAAAACCTTAAGGAGGGTAGTTTTTCCTCCTCCATTCGGGCCGATAATTCCCAGGAAATCTAATTCTTCAATGGTTAAATTAATATCTTCGAGGATAGGTTCCTGTTCGTAGCCGGCCCAGAGATTATTAATGGTAATGATCGTTGACATATACAAACAATTACTGATTTAAAACTGTGGCCATTTTTTGGGAAACTTGTCGCAGGTTTTCACTCCAATTTTCATCAAAGGCACTGATAGGGATTACCTGTCCACCAATTTCCCTAGCAATAGTTTCGGCACTTTTCTGACTAAATTCTGGTTGAGTAAAAATAACTTTAATATTCTCTTTTTTTGCCTGTTTGATTAGTTGACTTAACTGGGCAGCACTCGGTTCATTACCGTCGATTTCGATCGCAATCATCTCTAAACCGTAATCTTGGGCAAAATAGCCCCATTCGGGATGAAATACCATAAATTTTTTGTTTTTAATCCCTGCCAAGTTTTGCCGAATTTCTTGATCTAATGCGTCTAATTCCTGACTGAATTTTTCAAAGTTAGCCCGATAGATGGCTTCCTGACCGGGATCGAGTTGTGCTAGGGTTTGATAAATAGTCTCTGCTTGTGCTTTGACTCGTTTTGGTGATAACCAAATATGGGGATCTAGGGTGTTTTTTCCAGCTTGCTCTGTTTTTGCCTTGGCATGATCCTGATCGTGATTATGATCATGGTCATGATCGTGATTATGTTCTGCTGTCAAAGGGATTTTATCTACTCCTTGACTGGTATCGACGATTAACATCTGCTGGTTAACACTGTTTAAGCGATCTTTCCAGGCATCCTCTAAGGATACACCGATTTTAAAGTAGGCTTGCGATTGGGCTGTGGTTTTTAATTGTTCGGGTTTTGGTTCATAGGTGTGGGGATCTGTCCCGGGTTGAATCATGGCATTAACACTGACTCTATCACCGCCGATGCGTTTGACGAAATATTCCTGCGGTACGATACTCACTGTCACCTGTAAGGGTGTCTTTGCTTCCTCTTCCTTGACCGAGGAATCGCTACAAGCTGTTAAGCTGGCTATAGTCAGGGTTAAAGCGATCGCTGTTAACTGGAAATTTTTACCCATCGGATTAACTGAGTCTGATTATGATTCTGATCTTATCACAGTCGGTGAGAATCGTTATCATTCTGAAAATATTGTGGTATAGATGCACTGGTTTTTCGTCCTTCGATCTTTCGCTCCCAATTAAAAAATTTTCTCTTGCTAACTAACGCTTGACATGATATTATATAAATAATGGAAAATCCGTGCGCCTACGACCCCCCTCTGGTCAAGTCAAATAAAGCCCAAAAAAATTAACCCCAAAAAGTAGTGGGTAAACTGGAAACTGATACTCGTTAAGACTGTGCCGGAGCAGGGATAGGAAGCCTGAGCATTTGTACTAAAACTCTCAAGAGACAGTTTAAATTCAGGAGATCTCAACTAAAGCTTGCTGAATAAATCTAAAAACCGTGTTGGGTAAGACTTTTAGACTTTTTGGGAAATCAAAAAGTACCGGACATGGGAGTGATCGGGGGGAAAATTAAGTAATTGACCCCCTCAAAATCGGTAAAACCCTACACCCCAGACCCCACACCCCACACCCTGTCCCCACGAAAAACTTTTTGCCGCAAACCCTAACTAAAAACCGAGCGCCGATCACTAAAAAATGACTTTTGCCTCCGTTATTCGCAACATTGAAAAATCGCCTTTAACTGCCGAACTTATCCAAAAACTGGAGAAAAATGGCAATTTAACCCTAACTGGTCTTGCCCGCTTACCGAAAGGATTAATAAGCACAGCTTTCGCCCGTTGTCAAGGAAAAAATCTTTTAATTATCTGTGCCAATCTGGAGGAAGCGGCACGTTGGGCGGCACAATTAGAAGCGATGACGTGGAAAGGTGTTTTCTTTTATCCCACCTCGGAAGCTTGCCCCTACGAGACATTTAATCGGGAATCCGAGATGATTTGGGGACAGATGCAGGTATTATCGGCAATCAGTCATCAAGATGCCGGAATGGCGATCGTTACCACCGAAAAGGCCCTGCAGCCCCATTTACCCCCTAGAGAGGTTTTCGAGAAATATAGCGATAATTTTGCGGTAGGAACGGTTATAGAAGGCAAAAACCTCGATCTAACCCTAGCTAGATTAGGATATGAACGGGTTTCACTGGTAGAAACCGAAGGGCAATGGAGTCGTCGCGGCGATATCGTTGATATTTTCCCAGTTTCGGCCGAATTACCGGTCAGGTTAGAATTTTTCGGCGATGAATTGGAAAAATTGCGAGAATTTGACCCTGCCACCCAAAGATCCCTCGATTCTATCCCCAATCTGCTTCTTACTCCCACTAGCTTCGCGGCGATGATTGCCCCTTCTCTTCCCCCCACAGTGGCCGATTATCTCGGGGCCGAAGATCGAGAAAAATTGGCTAATGGCATTTATCCAGAGGGAATTGAGCGATTTTTAGGCTTGTCCTTCCGTCAACCTGCCTCTTTATTGGATTATCTCCCCGAAAATACTCTTATTGCCTTTGATGAACTGGAAAGCTGTCAAGCTAGAAGCGATCGCTGGATAGAATATATTGGGGAACGCTGGCAAGAGATAGAACCAGCTTTACCGAAAATTCACCGTTCTTTTGGCGAATCTCTGCAAATATCGGTCAAATTTCCCCATCTCTACCTCTCGGAAATAGACGATCACCTCTCCGAAAATAGTCTTAATCTCTCCAGTCGTCCGATTCCCACCAGTCCGGGGCAATTCGCCAAACTAGCGGAAATTTTAAGGGGAAAAAGAGAGATTTATAGCGGTATTAAAGTAAATAAGTATGCTACATGGTTAATATCTGCCCAACCCTCCCGCACAGTCTCGTTATTACAGGAACACGACTGTCCAGCGCAATTTATCCCCAATCCCCTTGATTTTGGGGCGATCGAGCGCTTAATCATTCAAAACACCGCTACAGCCCTAAAATACTCAGGATTAGCTGAATTAGAAGGTTTTATCCTCCCCACCTATCGCATAGTCGTCGTTACTGATCGAGAGTTCTTCGGGCAACATCTTTTAAATACTGCTGGTTACGTCCGCAAACGTCGGCAAGCAGCCTCGGTACAGGTGGACGTGAACAAACTCCGTCCCCTCGATTTTGTAGTACATAGACACCATGGCATCGGACAGTTTATCAAACTAGAAAAGCAGGAAAGCACAATTAGCGGAGTAGTGCAAGGTCGAGATTATCTAGTTATTAAGTATGCCGATGGATTATTGCGGGTTCCTGCCGATTCTGTTGATAATCTCTCCCGTTATCGTCATACAGGTAATCAAGAGCCTGAATTACACAAAATCTCTGGCAAAGCGTGGGAAGCGACGAAAGCTCGCGTCAGGAAGTCGGTTAAGAAGTTAGCGGTTGATTTAATCAATATTTACGCCCAACGTGCCAAAAAATCGGGTTTTGCCTATCCGATGGATAATCCCTGGCAGCGGGAGTTAGAGGATTCTTTTCCCTACCAACCCACTGCTGATCAACTGAAAGCGATACAGGATGTGAAACGGGATTTAGAAAGCGATCGCCCGATGGATCGATTAGTCTGTGGGGATGTGGGTTTTGGTAAGACAGAAGTGGCGATTCGTGCTATTTTTAAAGCTGTCACCACGGGTCATAAACAGGTGGCTTTATTAGCACCAACAACGATTTTAACCCAACAACATTATCACACCCTAAAAGAACGTTTTGCCCCCTATCCCATCAACGTGGGTTTATTAAATCGTTTTCGCACCAATTCCGAGAAAAAAGATATCGTCCAGCGCTTGAAAACGGGGGAATTGGATATAGTGGTGGGGACGCAGTTGTTATTGAGTAAAGCGGTGGAGTTTAAAGATTTAGGATTATTGGTAATTGATGAAGAACAGCGTTTTGGTGTCAACCAAAAGGAAAAAATTAAGGCTTTTAAAAGTAATATTGATGTGTTAACCTTGAGTGCGACACCGATTCCCCGGACTCTTTATATGTCCCTTTCTGGGGTGCGAGAAATGAGTTTAATTACCACACCTCCCCCCTCTCGTCGTCCCATCCAAACCCACCTTTCCAGTTATAATTCTGATGTGATTAGAACGGCAATTCGCAATGAATTGGATCGGGGGGGACAGATTTTTTATGTAGTACCCAGAATCGAGGGAATTGAAGAAAAAGCGGCAGCAATTCAAGGGATGATTCCTGGTGCTAGAATTGCCATCGGCCACGGTCGTATGGATGAGTCCGAATTAGAGACCACCATGTTAGCATTTAATAATGGGGAAGCGGATATCTTAGTCTGTACGACTATTGTGGAGTCGGGGTTAGATATTCCCAGAGTTAACACGATTATCATTGAAGATGCCCAAAAATTCGGTTTAGCGCAACTCTATCAACTGCGAGGACGGGTGGGGCGATCGGGAGTACAAGCGCACGCTTGGTTACTTTATCCAGCCAAGGCAGAACTAACAGAAACCGCTCGGGAAAGATTAAAGGCAATTCAAGAATTTACCCAGTTAGGATCGGGGTATCAATTAGCGACTAGGGATCTGGAAATTCGCGGTGCGGGTAACTTATTAGGTGCGGAACAATCGGGACAAATGGAAGCGATCGGTTTTGATCTATATATGGAAATGTTACAGGAAGCTTTGCGGGAAATTCAAGGTCAAGAAATTCCTCAAGTGGAGGATACCCAAATCGATCTGAAATTGACGGCATTTATTCCTAATGATTATATATCCGATCTGGAGCAGAAAATGGATATCTATCGGGCGATCGCTACTGCTAATTCTCAGAAAACTTTAGGACAAATTGCCGCCGATTTAGTCGATAGATACGGGGCAATTCCTGCACCGGTGGCACAATTATTTAAGGTAATCGAGTTAAAACATCTGGCTAAGTCCCTCGGTTTTTCGCGAATTAAACCCGATGGAAAACAGCATATTATCCTAGAAACTCCCATGGAAGAGCCAGCGTGGAAATTATTACAAGAACACCTACCCCAACATATACAATCACGCTTTGTTTATAGTCCCAAACAGGTGACGGTTAGGGGTTTAGGAGCGGTAAAACCACCACAGCAGTTAGATAGTTTATTGGAGTGGTTAGCTAAGTGTAAAGATGGTTTACCGATGGGGAATTAGACTAAATCCTGTTTAAAAAGTATAAGAGAGTGGGAATTATCAATTATCAATTATCAATTATGAACTGGGGAGTGGGAATTATCAATTATCAATTATGAACTGGGGAGAAGATAATTATTAATTATCAATTATCAATTATGAACTGGGGAGTGGGAATTATCAATTATCAATTATGAACTGGGGAGTGGGAATTATCAATTATCAATTATGAATTATCAATTATGAACTGGGGAGCAGGGGAGAAGATAATCAATAAAAGTAATCTCCTGAATTCAGAATCCTGACTCCTATGCTCTGTTATAAAAAGCACCTCATAGATATGAGGTGCTTTGGGGACGGAGAGAGAGGGATTCGAACCCTCGTTAAAGTTACCCCTAAACAGCATTTCCAGTGCTGCGCCTTCAACCGCTCGGCCATCTCTCCAATTGAGGTCACGATCATCAATCCTACAGCAAATGCTGCCGATCTGTCAAATTATTTTTTGATGGGAAACGCTGTCACCTGTCTGGGGTCCCCACTGTAAGACTTTTCAAGCACATCCTAGATATTGATTTAAGATTGCGGCCGTAGCTAGACCAGTTTTTTGCCAACTAAACTCATCGGCCCGTTTTTTGCCTAGATAACTTAATTTTGAGTGTAATTGTCGATCTTGAGCGATAATTTTTAGGGCATCGGCTAGGGCCTCGACTCGATAGGGATCGATTAAAATTGCCGCTGTTGCCGTGACTTCGGGCAAAGATGACAAATTTGAGGTGATGACCGGTGTACCGCAGGCCATAGCCTCTAAAACGGGCAATCCGAAGCCTTCCCAGAGACTGGGGAAGACTAAAGCAGTGGCTTGACTGATCACTTTGGGCAGCTCATCGTAGGGGATATAATCGAGAAATTTAATCCGATCGCTGACTGCCAATTCTCGCGCTTGTTGTTGTAAATTGGGGGTATAACGGCGATCGAAGCTGCCGGCAATCCAAAGATGATAATCTGTTAAATCTGGGGGCAGTTGGGCAAAAGCGGCGATTAAACGCGGTAAATTTTTATAGGGATTGGGACGACCCAGATAGAGAAAATAGGGATGCTCTGGCTTATTATCTTCAATAGGGCGAAAGTGATGATGATCGTAGGCTAGGAGAATAGAAGTAATTTTATCGGCGGGAATTTGATAATATTCAGTGATATCTTTGGCCGTTGCCTGAGAGTTACAAATAATATGTTTTGCCTGTTGTAATACCTGCGGCACATAATAACGGAAATAGTGGGTTAAGGGGGAAGTAAAACTGGGAAACCGCAGGGGAATTAAATCGTGGACCATGACGACAAAGCGACAGGGAGAATTTATCGGCGCTTCCGGAAGGGGAGAAAAGAGTAAATTGGCCTTTAATTGTCGGTAAATTGACGGTAACTGCCATTGAGTCCAGAGTAAGCGTTTTAAATGACCTTTCGCTCCTCGATCGGGGCCGAGACCCTTGGGGATAGAATAACAGTTAAAGTCGGGATAACTATTAGCTGTTAGTAGGGTTGGTTCTAAATTTTTCAGGTAGGGTAAGAGGTTAAGAATGTAGGTACTGATTCCTGTGGGTTGGGGAAAAAGTACCGAGAGATTAATTAATAGGTTATGCTGTGTATTCACTAATTACCCTGTTGATATTTGCTGAGGATTTCTGAGATATATTGGTAGCCTTCCAGTCCAATAGATTTAATCAGGGAGGAACGTTCCAGACTGAAAGTCTGTTCAAAAGCTGCGATATTTTTACCACGAATAACCGTTAATAGACTAGCAGCTTGTCGCCATTCTACTGCACCGATTTCGTGTAGCCAATACATTCCTAGAGAACCCATATAAATTGCCTGTTCAAAATTCTTGTCTTGATAGTAAGCTTCGCCTAAATAAGTTAGTAATAAACCTTGCAGATATACATCTCCGTAGTATTTGGCCGATTCTAATCCTTGTAGGAAAATATTAATCGCCTCTTGGGTTCTTTCAAGGACAAGATATGCTAAACCTAAACTGCTACAACAAAGGGATTTACTCTGCCAATCTTGGAGACTTTCCGCTAACTTTAATCCCTGCTGTAAATACTCAATCGAACTTTGATAAATTTCTGGATCATATCTCTCTAACTGTTGCGCTTCCTGTACCTGACTATAACCCAAATTAGCTAAAGCGTTAGCCTGTCCTAAACTATTACCCTGTTGACGACTTAAAATTAAAGCTCTCTGACTTAAATTAATCGCTTCTGCATAGTTTTTTTGGATAGCATTGAGACGAGATAAATGGTTTAAATTAGCTATTTCACAAGCAGAGTCCTGCTGTTGACGAGCAATTTCTAAAGCTTGTTGATGACATTCTCTGGCCTGTGGATAGTCGCCGCGAATGCGATTAGAATAGGCAATTAAAGTTAAAATTCTCGCCTTTTCTCCCGTACCTTCCACATAACGCAGAGGAATTGATAAATAATCTAATGCCTCCTTGAGATAACTGCCAGAAAAGGCGGCAAAAATTCCCCCGTATAAAGGAAAATAATCCCGTTGAGCAAAGGTTCTCAGAATTTGTAAAGCCATCTGAAAACAGCCGCGACTATAGAGGGAATTTTTACTAACTTGCTCGAAACTATTGGTTAACAGCGACCAAATTAAAGCAAAGGTGAGAAAGGTAGAAATGGATAATTTAGCTCCTAATTTTTCGCTATAGATACGCTGATCAAAAAAGTTAATTAGTCCCCTTTGGATATATTGAAAAACAATAGCAGTTTCTACCCAATCGGTTAAAGTTAAATCCTGAGTAATAGAATCAAAAGCTTGTTGATTAGCTAAACTTTCTAAGACTCGTTTTAACCAAGAGGGATTAACTTTACTTGCCCAAATTTGCCAGGGTGTCACTCGCTCATTATCATTAGTAAAACCAAGATTGCGATTTTGTTCGTAGAGCCAACTGGTGAGATAACTCGATAAATTTGACCAAGTATTTAACCCCAGATTAATCCCCGTGGCAATTTGCCATAAATCCGCTTCTCCCCGCTGCTGAGCAACTGTCTGTAAATGCTTGGCTAACTGTTGTAATTGTTCTAGGGTTAAAGCATTACTTTGATTGGGATCAATTAAATTTACTAAAGTCAGTAAACGATCCTCTCGATCGATTTTTACCAGATTATCGATCGCCGCTGCAGTGAGAGAATTTTGCTGATTGGTTTTTTGGTATTTTTCCCATTCACTTTCGATCGTTTCCAAGGCCCGCAAAACCCTAGTGGCTTTAATTTTTGTTTCTAACTGTGAGCGAGTAACGATCATTTTTTCGGTTAAACAACGCTCAAAAATTTCTCCTGTGCCATTTTTTACTCCCTCGGACAAAAGGTTATAAACCTGGGATTTAGCTCTAATTTTTCCTTCTAGAGTTAGATTGACAATGCGCTCAATTAGTGCCTTATAAGTTTGGTTGAAGTTATCTCTATTTTCTGTCATAGGGTTTTTTTTCAGTAATCAGTAAACAGTAATCAGTAATCAGTGAAAAGACAGTAGGAAACTTCTAAGCTGTACTGAATTTAAACTGCGTAGGGGAAATTTTAGTACAAATGCTCAAGCTCCCTCTCCCTGCTCCCAACTCCGGTGCAGTCTTAACGAGTAATTTAGATAGTCAGCAGCTTATCAGTTATCAGATGTGAGTTTTTAGTTCACCGACTACTTTTTGGGGTTAATTTTTTGGGGTTTTATTTGACTTGAAAAGAGGGGGGTCGCAGGCTGGCACGGATTCCCATTATATAAGAAATTATCTGTCAAGTCGTGGGGTTTTGTCAAGCTTTTTTGGAAAAAAAAATTAACCGATAGTCTTAACGAGTAATTTAGATAGTCAACAGCTGATTTAATGCGGCATACTTAAAACTTAAAACTTAAAACTCAAATCTGATAACTGATAACTGATCACTGATCACTGATTCAAGACTGACTGCCGTTGATCAAAGTAATTACCGTCACTTCGGGGGGACAAAAAAGACGACCGGGAAAATAGGTTCCTAAGCCTCGATTCACATATAATTGATTGTCCCCGACTCGATGAAATCCCTCGGACCATTGCCAGTATCGGACTACTCTGCTAAACTGCCGGTGAAGGGGAACCCATTGACGATATGGATCGGGCAGCGAGCGCCTAAATTCCTCTAAAATTATCGGTAGGGAACCGATACCGGGGATAGTCACCTGGCCTCCGTGGGTATGACCGGATAACTGCAAATCCACGCGCCAATCCTTTAAAATCATAGCTGTATCGGGATTGTGGGAAAGGACGAGTCTGGGTATATCCGGAGAAATTTGCTCGAGGATTTGCGGTAAAAATTCCCCGGACCAATAATCGGCCAATCCAACGATGGGAAAATTTTCGCCGTAGGGTGTGACGATTTCATTCCAGAGTACCCGAATTCCCACGCTAGTTAAGGCCGATCTGACCGTTTCCCTTGCGTTGGGAAGATAACTGTCATGATTTCCTAAACAAGCATAAATACCCCCTTGACTTTTGAGAGCTTTTATGCTCTCGACTAGGGCAAAAATTGGTTGGGGACTATAGGTAATAAAATCCCCCGTCAGGAAGATGAGATCGGGTTTTTCTTGATTAGTAATGGCGATCGCTTCTTGCAGGACAGCTACAGGCAAATGCTGTGCATCGCAGTGCAGATCTGACCACTGTACCAACTTGATCCCTTGCAGAGCTGCCGGTAGGCCAGCAATTGCGATCGTTAATCTTTCTACCTGTAAGGATTCTAGCCAAAAGGGTCGCATCGGTGAGCCGTTGTCGGTGAGCAGTTACCAGTCTATCAATTCCCGATGGGGTTGCTGGGGGATGCTTCCGCAAACATCCGCCTCTTAACGATTAGCCTGGAAATTTATCGATAATTCTCTCCATAGCGGCCTCGACGTTGGCACGACTATTAAAAGCCGACAGCCGGAAATAACCCTCTCCGGCGGCCCCAAAGCCAGATCCGGGGGTTCCCACCACATTACAGGTATGTAGCAGTTTATCGAAGAAATCCCAACTTGATAGACCTTGGGGCGTTTTTACCCAAACGTAGGGCGCATTTACGCCGCCATGGACTTCTAAACCGGCGGCGGTTAATTTTTCTCGGATAATTGTTGCATTTTGTAAATAAAACTTGACAAGTTCTTGTACTTGTGATCGTCCTTCCAGGGAATAAACCGCCTCGGCCCCCCGTTGGACAATGTAGGAAACGCCGTTAAATTTGGTCGATTGCCGACGATTCCAGAGTTTCCAGAGTTGCACATCAGTGCCGTCGGCAGCTTTGGCCATCAGACTTTGGGGAACCACGGTTAAAGCGCAACGGGTCCCAGTAAAACCGGCATTTTTAGAAAAAGAGCGAAATTCGATCGCACATTGCCGCGCCCCCTCGATTTCATAGATGGAATGGGGTAAACTGGCATCGGTGATAAAGGCCTCGTAGGCTGCATCAAAAAAGATAATCGATCCGTTGGCCCTAGCATAATTAACCCAAGCTGTCAAGTGTTCTTTGGTAGCGGTGGCCCCGGTGGGATTATTGGGAAAACAGAGATAGATTAAATCGACTTTTTCCGCCGGAATCTGGGCAGTAAAGTTATTTTCGGCGGTAATTGGCAGATAAATCAAGCCCTCGTATTCGCCGCGGTCGTTGACCTCTCCCGTGTGTCCGGCCATAACATTAGTATCAACGTAAACGGGATATACTGGGTCAGTTACGGCGATCGAGTTATTATCCCCAAAAATATCGAGAATATTGCCCGTATCGCACTTAGAACCGTCAGAAATAAAGATTTCATCGGCACTTATATCACAGCCGCGAGCCTGAAAATCATGGACGGCGATTTTCTCCCTTAACCAAGCATAACCCTGTTCCGGCCCGTAACCCTTAAAGCTAGAGCGATCGCCCATTTCCTGCACCGCTTTGATCATGGCCTCGCGACAAGCTAGGGGCAAAGGTTCGGTGACATCGCCAATCCCCAGACGGATAATATTAGCATCAGGATTGGCTGCCGCAAAAGCTTGGACTCGTCGGGCAATTTCCGGGAAAAGATAACCCGCTTTTAGTTTTAAGTAATTACTGTTAATGGTTGCCATAATTATTATTCTCGTTTCAGTCGCAACCTTTAATTCTATAATAGTCGGTCATCAGCCGTCAGTTTCGATCGCCCTCCTTCACGCAGTAGGATTGCGTGTAGGCGGTTGTCTTTCGATATACAATCAGAGAAAAACCTCTTAATAACTGACATTAGTATGGGTGAATCAAAACGTCGTCAATCGGCCCTGGGTGATAAATATGGACAGGAAGAAAATATCCTGCCTTGGCTACCAATTACCAAAAGTCAAGCATCCCAAGCTTACAAGTTAACCACTAGGGGTGCCTGGATTGGTATAGGAGTTTTAGCTGGGGTTTGGGTAGTTATTCGTTTTGTCGGGCCGGCCTTCGGTTGGTGGAATGTCCAATAACCGGTTAAAGCTGCATCAGTTATCAGTTATCAGTTATCAGTTATCAGTAAAAAACTCCCCACCAGAAAATTAATTTTATTGGTTTGCCAAGATCTGGTCATCGATCGCCAAGTCTATTTCTTGCTGATCGCGACCGGAAGGGAGATAATCATTCTGGAAGGAGTCTGTTAAACCACTGACGAGATCATATTCGGGCTGCCAGTTTAACTCCCGGGTAGCTTTATTAATATCAGCGTAGAAATGTTGAACCCGCAGGGGGAAAGGTTTCTTTTTGCCGAAGTCAAATTTTTTGGGGTTATAGTTAACAATCTCGATTTCCTCGGCATTTTTCCCCATGGCTGCCGCGCAAGCTTTTGCTAAACCGTTAAAAGTTACATAGCGATCGCCTGAAATATTATACACTTGACCGATAGCCTGAGAATTACCCAATACTGCGGCCATGGCTCGGGCCAGATCGACAACGTGACCAAATTGGGTAAAATGTTCCCCATGACCGGGTATAGGAATAGGACGATTACGAACCAAACGGTCAAAAAACCAAGCTTCTAGGTCATTATAGTTGCCCGGTCCGTAGATATAAACCGGACGGATAGAAGTCCAGGGTAAACCCATCTCGCTTAAGTAGTTTTCTGTCTCGTGTTTTCCCTTGTGGCGACTTTTGGGATCTAGTTTATCCCCTTCTTTATGGGGCATTTGGTCGGATTTTAGATAAACCCCCGCCGAGCTAACATAGACAAAATGCCCGATTCTGTCCCTAAAAATCTCGACGAGGGGCTGAGTATCACTTAATTCTCTGCCATTATTATCGAAAATTGCCTCAAAACTCTCATTTTTAAGCTTTTCTTTCAGTTGCGCTGGGTCGGTGCGATCGCCGTGGATCTGTCGTACTCCAGCAACCGGAGCGGGTTTATTGCCACGATTGAATAATACTACCTCATGACCCTGTTCTACTAACACTTTAGTCAAAGAAACACCGATAAATCGGGTTCCACCCATAATTAAAATTTTCATAGTCGCCATTGTCAATATCAAGGTTATATTATCCCTCGATCGGTGCAGTTTGTGGCTTGTTAGTTGTGAAGAGAGGGATGAACCACAAAGGCACAAAGGACACAGAGAGTAACTAGCGATCGATTAATCAAACTTATCATACGAAGGACAAGAGAGCCGTCTGAATTGGCGAGGTTTAGATAAAATAAAGGTAATTAGTCAACAGAGGAGGTCAAAATTATGACTTTAGCCAAGGTAAAAAATCTTTATGATCAAGATTTTGCTTTGTGGATAGAGAAAACGGTTAAGGACTTAAAATCTGGGGATTTATCTCAAGTTGATTTAGAGAATTTGATTGAGGAGGTGGAATCTTTGGGGAAAAGTCAACGCAAAGCGGTCGATAATTTTTTAACTCGTTTATTAGAACATTTATTAAAACGTTGTTATGTGGTTCTTCCCGATTGTTATCGGGGGTGGGAAATTGAAATTAGAAATTTTCGCAAGGAGTTGAAGAAAGAATTTAAGTATTCTCCTAGTTTGAAAAGGTTTATGATCGAGATTTTAGAGGAATGTTATCGAGAAGCTTTAGAAGCGGTGAAAGAGGATTATCCAGACTCTAATTTTCCCGATGTTTGTCCTTTTTCTAAGGATATTGATCGCTTATTAAATCATAAGTTTTGGCAGGATGAAAAATACGCTAACCCCTAATCCTTCGGGGGAATTGCCATCACTTGATTATCGCCGAACACAACCAATTTGCCGCCCAATTTTTCGATATTTTCCTTGGCTAACCTGCGGGTTTCTTCGTCTTGGCTATTTATCCAGACTAACATCCAGGCACCAACTCTGGGAGCGCGACTATCGGGATTAGTTTCTAAAAATTTTACTGTTCCCCTGGCGGATTTTTCGATAAATTCATTACCAGCAATTTTCGCCCAATCGGCAGCCATTTGATGCGATTTTTTTGCCGCAGGAATATCGCCTAAAAATAATAGTTCATCCACTCCTTTATATAACCAAATAAAATAGGCATCGGTGACATCAGGAGTGAGTTTTGATAAACCCTTATTCATAATCTCAATTGTTCTTTCGGGTTTGCCAGCATTCAGGGAAGAAGCGACGGACATCATCAAATAGGCACGGACAAATTTCGGGTCATTTTTAGTGACAATCTCCATAAAATCGGGACTTAAACTGTAACCAGTTTCCCCACGAGCATCCCCATCGCCATAATATTGAATAAACTGTAACATTGACCAATTGGCTAACATATTGTCAAAGCCAAAAGCTGGCATATTTTTTAATAACTCAACCCTAGCATTTTCTAGGCGAGATTCTTGACTATAATTTCTTTCTAATAACTTTTCTTTGGTCAAGGTTTTCACCTTTTCCTGTTGCATTTCGACAATAGCCATGATTAGCCCACCGATGACGGCAACTAAACCAAGAGTTTTAAGTAGGGATAAATTGAGCGATTTTTTTGCGCCTAGCATAGATTTAAACGAAAGTCAATAACATTAACAAAAATAAAAGGTTTTATTTTAGAGACTGTTCGTAAATGAATATTAAGCGGGAAACTGACCACTTTGATTAACCTCCCTATTGTTGAGAAGTAAATCCCATTGAGAGAGTTTGTCCATATTTGAAAAACTTATTGGCATGGAGTAATTTTAACTCCCTTGATCACCCAAGAAGTAAACTTGACAATGGATTTAAGGTAATGGATTTGCCTACGGAGGCGATCATGGATTAATTACCCGGCTGAGGCAATGATGGAACCTCAATGCTATCGGGACTACTACAACCAGCCTCACCGGTCACAAAAACATTATCTTGTAAAGGACTTTTAGCCTCACAGATAACGAGCAATAAGCGCCCGTCTGGCATCAGTCGGACTCCCCCTGCATAGTTTTTAATATCATTATCAAATTCAAGCTTTGCCACCGCTTGATAGGAAGATAGAGTATTATTGGGAGTAAGAGTAGGAGGGATCCCGGAGGGGGTATTGTAATCGATAAAAGTATAATATCTAGCGTTGTTAATGCCATTAATGGGTAATTGATTTAAGCTGGCAAAAGTACCATTTTCGTAGCGATAAGCCTGTTGGGCGCGATTGATTTGTCCCAGTATCGCCAGTGCTTCTGCTTGCCTAGCTTTCGAGACTTGCCTTAATAGATTCGGTAAACCGACGGCAGCGAGGACTCCTAATATAATCACCACTACTAGCAATTCTACTAAAGTAAAACCCCTCGCTTTTTTCCCTTGTGATTTAATTGCTAAAAAAAGAAGGTATTTCATGGTTAAGCCCTGGCAATATTGACTATATTTTTCTAGTTGGGCTTTGGAGATTTTAGCTATCAGCTTCTGAAAGCAATAGGCAAGGGACTCCAAGAAAGAATCTGGCAATTCCCTTACCTAAAAAGAAGGTCAGTACGTCAAGGCTTTCAGCTTCACAAATTAGGTTTGAGATTCAGCCCTTGTTATCAGAGGTGAGTTTTTAGTTCACTGTTTACTGATAAAATCCCATCCCCAAAATAACCAAGAGCGCAGATTTTGCAAGAGAATATTTCCCTGTCACCTTCCGCTAAGGTGTGATTAAGATTGAGTTATGAAATTGCGATTGTCAGATAAGTATGCAACCGCAACCCTCATACTTTTCTAGACTAGGATTACTGGACCGGACGAGCAACACTAGCAGCAGCACAAGCTGCGGCCGCAGTAGCACTACCCGGTGTAGTTAAATCACCTGGGGTTAGGGCAGCCGTACTGGCGGCAGTGGCCTGTTCACAGACAACAGCAGAAAAAGTTCCACCAGTGGTTTGACCGACGGCAGCTCCGTATTCGAGAATATCGTTCTCATAGGTTGACTGAGGGGCCATATGTGCCTCGGCACCGTTAGCAGTGGGAGTACCGGTGATAGTGGCAGCGCTGGGCTGTGCATAGTAGATGGTGGTAAACTGAACGGGTAACTGAGATACAGCACCAAAGGTTGTGTTTTCCAAGCGGTAAACCTGTTGGGCGCGGTTAACGACACCGAGGGCGGTGCGAGCTTCAGCTTGTCTGCCTTTGGCCACCTGACCGAGGAGGTTGGGGAGAGCGATGGCGGCCAGTACACCGATGATGATAACAACCACTAGGAGTTCGATGAGGGTGAAACCTTTGTTACCGTTCTTCTTGTTGAGAGCTTGGATGAGTTTGAATTTGAAAGCGGAGTTCATAGCTGTGTTCCTGATGGATGTTTTCTTGTCTGTAATCAATTTACCCATTTGTTTCAAAAAACCTATCACCCTTGGGAAAAATTTTTTTTGGGGTGGTGGGGTGGTGGGGTGGTGGGGAAGTAACTGTTTCTCAGGGTAACTTCTAGGGATTGGGGAAAAAACCAAAAAGTTTAGCAGCACCTCCCAAGACAGCGACCACCAAAGCGATGAGAATCCCCCGGTTGGTAAATTCCTGATAAGCAACCCGTACCGTTAATCCCTCGATTTTCTCGTCTAATACTTTAGTATCGCCTTTTAAATCAGCTTGGCCTATCTCCAGTTTCGTCAAGCGCTCATCTACCTTGTCAAATCTCTCATCTACCTTGTCAAATCTCTCATCTACCTTGTCAAATCTCTCATTCATCCGTTTTTCCAGGGAGTCGATTTTCTCATCCATCCGTTTTTCCAGGGAGTCGATTTTCTCATCCATCCGTTTTTCCAGGGAGTCGATTTTACTCTCAATCCTTGTCAGGACGGATTCTAGGGAATAGGTGACAGTTTCGTTAGACATTTTGCTATACTCCTATAGATTCTTGAGTTTTTTATCGTTCTCAGGGAAGTGACTGTTTCTCAGGGGAACTTCTAGGGATTGGGGAAAAAACCAAAAAGTTTAGCAGCACCTCCCAAGACAGCAACCACCAAAGCGATGAGAATCCCCCGGTTGGTAAATTCCTGATAAGCAACCCGTACCGTTAATCCCTCGATTTTCTCGTCTAAT
>NZ_JADBTX010000131.1:0-30260 GCF_020245945.1 Microcystis sp. M015S2 | reverse complement strand
TCTAGGTTCCAGCGTCGTTTGTTTCGCTTCGCTTTCGCTTTGCTTCAACCGCGCATTTACCAATGTATCTAACTTCCCTAAGTTTGTCAACCCCTTTTGGCAAAATTTTTTGATCTTTTTTCTATCCCTTGCTCCGTAAGCTTTTCAGCTTTTCAGCTTTTTTGGTAGTCCTTTGCTCAGAACTGTCGGTGCGGCTACTTTAGTTTACTTGTACTGAATATTCCCTCTATTTAATTTTTTATTCGGTACCTCTCGATCGCTGGGTCGATTTTGGGGTATGGTTCCTTGAGAGTATATTTTCTAATCGGAAAGCCCTCATGTCTCGCCGCGCTGCTTTACAATCCTATTTACTGGTGCGTTTACTCCTAGCTCCCTTGATGTTATGGACGATCGTGACGGTGGTTTTTCTACTGATGCGTGTTGCCCCCGGTGATCCCACAGATGCGATTTTAGGCAACCGCGCTCCTGAAAGTGCCAAAAATGCCCTAAGAGAACAATTAGGACTGAATAAACCCCTATTTTTCCAGTACCTAGACTATATTTTTCACCTAATGCGCCTCAATTTAGGAGACTCTTTAACCAGTAAGGGGGTGACAGTATGGGAGATTATCGCTAAACATTTTCCGGCGACGGTGGAACTAACTTTTTATGGGATGCTGATTGCAGTGATAGTGGGAGTCGGATTGGGAATTATCACCGCTTCCCGTCCGAATACACCCTTAGATGCGGGGGGACGTTTATTTGGACTGATAACCTATTCCTTGCCGATTTTTTGGGTGGGAATGCTCTTACAGCTAATTTTTGCGGTACAGTTGCGCTGGTTTCCCTTGGGGACTCGTTTTCCTTTGAGTGAAACTCCACCCCAGACAATTACGGGTTTATATACCCTTGATAGTCTGATGACTCTACAAGTAGATAAGTTGCCCACAGCTTTGTATTATCTAGCCTTACCTAGTTTTACTCTCGGCATTCTTTTGAGTGGGATTTTTGAGCGGATGGTGCGAGTTAATCTGAAACAAACTTTGCAAGCGGACTATGTAGATGCGGCAAAAGCAAGAGGAATACCAGAAAAAACGATTATGATCGGCCATGCGCTGAAAAATGCTCTAATTCCCGTAATTACTGTCTTAGGATTAACTTTTGCGGCTCTTTTAGGTGGTGCAGTCTTGACGGAAGTTACTTTTTCTTGGCCAGGTTTGGGAAATCAGTTATATCGGGCGATTTCTCTGCGGGATTACCCAACAGTGCAGGGATTAATGGCTTTTTTTGCGACAATAGTGGTTTTTGCCAGTATTTTGATCGATCTCATCAATGCTTACATTGATCCTCGCATCCGTTATTAATCAGGGAGAGAGAATTATGAATTATGAAGTGGGGGAGAAGAGAAAGAGGAGAGGGAGTTTTAGCATTTGCACTAATATTAATTTCTAATAGTCGTAACTAACATCTGAAAGCGCGATTCCGCTCTAAGATAGGAATTGCGCTTTGGCATAATCAAATAATATTGAATCCGTTCTTGATTTTATTTGATCGCTGCACCGATGTGTTTTAAAATCTGCAAAACTCTATATAGTTCTTCTCTGGAAATAAAGGGAGCAAATATCCTAGACAGGGCATAATGATGGACATTAGCTCTCAATTTGACCAATAAAATATCATCTCCATTGGTGACGAGGGCAAAGCTAGGTTTTTCCGGCCGGGGATTAGCCATCAAATAGGCTAAAGTTTGCGCTAAGGCAGTCCAAACCGATAGGGCGGTTTTTTGGATTCTACAATTACCAACCAAAACTGATTTAACCAGACTAACACATCGATTCTACCCGATAGTATTTCTTCCCCATCATCAACAGTTAAGCTTACCGATTCCTCTGCGGGTACGCAAAAGGGCGGATCGTAAAAACCCGCAATCGCTAGTAGGGGAGAAACTAACAATAGGGTCACGGTTCCTTCTAATAACTGTACCGCCGATCTTTGGCATAAATACCTTTGTTTTAGTTGATCTAAACTCTTTTTTTCATGGCTAGATAGGGACAGTAAATCACTTTGCCATTCGGGAAAAAACGCCCCATCTTCTTAATAACACCTAATTATTGTTTTTCTCCGTGATAACGTTCTAATCTTACATCCATAGGACTGTGATTGAGCAAGGAATTTAAAGAAAGTGCCCGAACCTCTAGCTTGTCAGGAAGTGCATCTAGCTCTTCTTGATCTTCCTTGATCATTTCAATTAATTCGTCGTCTAGTCTTTCGTACTCCGAATCAAGGGACAACAAATCACCCTTGACATAGGGAAACTCCCACTTAATCACTAAAGCACCTTCGTTTTCCGATTCGTACCCCACAATAATTAAGACATCAGATCCAAAAAACCCAATCGTTTCAAAATCTTGCTGATCCCAAAAAATACCCTCAGGAAAATCCTCTTTATTGGTGATAACAATCTCAATTTCCTTAAAACCCTCAGCCAAAGAAAAAACCAAATCAGTAGCCTGATTCGTCCATTTTTTAACGTGGTGGTTTTGACCGCTGACAATGCCTATCGGTAAAGGCTCTAACTCACCTGTTAAAAAACTGCATTTCCTACGAGTTTTTTTATCTAAATGAGCGCAAACACCGCATCCATACCAAATCATACAAACCTCAAAATTATTTAATGTTTCTTGTCTCGAATACTGCCACGGAATCCTGCTTTAAAGGAACAACAATTGATCATCAGTCAACTGATCGGACTCAATCAACTCCAAAGCCAGTTGAAGCTTTTCCGTACCAATGTTAAAGATAAGTAGTCGTGCAAAATTAATTTCCTAGTGAAGATAGGCAAGAGGCAAGAGACAAGAGGCAAGAGGTGGTTAGATATGTGTAATTAATTTTGCTTAGGTACTTAGATTAAATCTTGTCTCGGCCAGGGCAATAGTCGTGATCGCTTCGGTAATGGCACTCGACATAAAAATTAGCTCACCAATCCAAACAAAATTTCTCGATGAATTAAAGCTCGATCGATTAAAAAATGTTTGCGATCGCTGGTTAATCCTTCTCCATTGGCATAAAAATCAATCCAAGCATTACTAATATCATTAACTGTTTCTGGTAACTGATCTAATTCCCAACCCTGCATCGGTACTTCGGCAATTAATCGCGACACTTTCGGATCATAACTAAGGGCAAAACAACGACAATCTTCTGCTGCGGCCATAATCAAACTATGAAAGCGCATTCCGATCACCATTTCTACCCCGCGAAATAAGCCTTTTAACTGTCTTGGATCCTCTAAACTAATGATTTGATGATTTTCCCTTAATTGACGGGCTACAGCTTCACAGAGTGGCAAATCCCGCGACTTTTGAAAAGGGACTAAGAGAATAAACGCGCCCGTACTGATTTGTAAATCAATTAAAGCTCGGGTTAATTTATCTAATTTTGCCGGGGTTAATAGGGGATGGGGACGTAAATTGACGGCGATTCTTGGAGCGGGTAAATCCGATAATCCCTTGACTGATTGAGCCTCTAAAGCCCATACTGGATCGGGGGCAACAATGGGACTAATACCCCAATCAGCGACTAAATGAGCCGAACTATCATCGCGCACAGTAACTAAACTACATTTTTGTAAGACTTTTTTGGTTAACCAACGGGTAAAAGGTCTATTTAATGGTCCAATTCCCTGCCCCCAAGCAATAGTTTTTAATCCCAATAATTGAGCAAGAGCCATTAAACCACCGTAATAAATTGGACTGGCAAAACTGGTGACATCCTGCATTAAACTGCCGCCACCCCAGATAAATATATCCGCTTTTTTAAGAGTTTTAAAAACTTGCCACCAATCCCTACTAGGACAGGTTTCTACTCCATAACGTTGACTGGTTTCTCTGGGATTATTTGACAAAACAATAGGTTTAATTTCTGACGGCAACATCTGCAATAGAGACACTAATAATGCCTCATCTCCTCCGTTTCCTCTCCCATAATATCCACAAATTACTGCACGCATATATTCAGTTATCAGTTATTATTCAACATTTGCCTTTTCCCTCTTCCAGTGTTTTCTTGAAAGTAGGTTTTCCCTTTTGGCTTTTTCCTTGAAAAATGTCCCTTAGTTTCTTAAGTTATACTGTTAGCTACAAGTTAGCAGTGACCAGTTTTATTGGATTCAGTGATCAGTTTATCTCTTTTCTTATTCCCACTAATAGCTTAAACCTGATCACTGGTTACTGATCACTGATCACTGATTTAGTCGTCCATTTGCCAGGGTTCGGTGATGTTTTTTTCATCGAGGATATTTTTGGCTCTTAAAATCAAGACTAATTGACCTAAGATGGTGACATCGGGGGAACTATCAAACCATTGTAAAGAGACGGAATTATCTGTCTCTACTAGATAATAATTGTTCACGTCCCATTCGGCCAAAACTCGATCGATCACTAATAAAACTTCCTCGGATCTGGTGGCAATCGATCGAGGTAATTGATCGCTAGGCCATAAAATAGCTATAGGATCGATCGCCTTTAGAATTGCTTGCCAACCGGGGAGAGGTACAATTGTTTGTTTATCCCCCACCGTTACCAGTCGAAAAGGTTCCTCGACGCTCAAACTTTCTGTGCATTTTATATCAGTTACCGTCACCGGAAATCTGCCTACTAAGGGAATAATTCTGGCTAATTCGTCCTCATCCTGTAAACGATGGACGGGTAGCAAAGGTGCGCTACGGGTGGGAGTAACGGTAAAATCTTGTAGTAAAGACTCGATCGCCTGTCTGGCCGAGTCAGAATGGGCAAATTTCAAACCTTTAGCGATTAATTTCGCTCTTTCGGCTAAATCTCGCTTTTGTTTACCCCGTTTCCAACACTGATAAGCGATCGCATCTCCAGGATGACGGGTAAATTCACTGGGAATCTGGGATAAACGGGAAAAATCTTGGATAGCTTTGGCGATATCGTGTGCTTCAGCCACCTCAATCCTTTTTTCTGCCGCTAACTTCGCTGCCCCCAATCTTTGTTCTTGGTTGAGAATCCGCAATTCGTATAGCACATCACTGCGCGGCCCGATGTAGTAACTTAACAAATCTTCATCTGCCCCGGCTTTGATTAAACTCTCAAAAACTTGGGCAGCGACAATAATTAAATTTTGTTGGGCATTTTGAAAACCCGTTTGTTCAAAGATTAACTGGGAATCGTAGCCAGCTTTTTGCAGTTTTTGACATTTTTGCCCCCAATTCACCCAATTTCCTTCCTTATGAAGCAGCGAGCGCATTAATTCGGTCGCTTCCGTTTCGCTGATTCGATCATCTGTACTGCGAGGCTGTTCTGTCATAGACAACTTGATCAAGCTACAATAACTAAAATTTATCTAATCCCTCAAAAATCTTCAATAGCAATTAAGGTTAACAGGATAGACTAGATAGTAACAGGATAGCTGACAATCACCCCCTTCGTACCTGTTAGGGCAAGTTTATCTTCAATGTCTAGATTAAGAGTTAATGGAAGCATTCCCCCCTCGTCCCCAACTAACCCCGGTCAAAGGACGATGAAAACCAAGCGTCACCCCAAAGATAGCGCCTTGGGTTTAGTCTCTACCCTCAGCTTTCCGGCGATCGTCGGGACGGCGGATATGATGCTAAAATCGGCAGAAGTTACCCTTGTGGGTTACGAAAAAATTGGCGGTGGTCACTGTACGGCGATCGTGCGTGGTAATATTGCCGATGTGCGGTTAGCAGTGGAAGAAGGGGCAAAAACCGCCGCACAGTTCGGACAATTGGTATCTAAATCGGTTATTCCCCGACCGATGCCCAATTTAGAGGTAATTTTCCCAATTGGTAGCCGTTTAGCCGAAATTGCCCAAAGTCAACGGGGTTTCAGTAAACTGAGCAATATGTCGATCGGTCTCTTGGAAACCCGCGGTTTTCCTGCTATGGTGGGGGCAGCCGATGCCATGTTGAAATCGGCCGATGTGCAGTTAGCTTCCTACGAAACAATTGGGGATGGTTTGTGTACGGCCATTATCCGGGGTTCCGTCGCTAATGTGGCCGTGGCCATTGATGCGGGAATGCGGGAAGCGGAGAAAATCGGTGAACTGCACGCGGTGATGATTATTCCCCGTTTATTGGAAGATTTAGAACATACCCTACCGGTGGCCAGCTACTGGTTAGAAACCCCCGAACCTTTACCGATGTTGTTACCCAATACTGTCCGGGAAAAACAACGGGAATTAGTCGCTTTACCTGAATTGGAAAAAACCAAAATACCGATTCGTCGCCAAGAAATGCAGGAAAAAGTGTTAGAAGAAGTGATTCCCGTGGAAGTTATCATCGATGAGGACAGTTATTAATTTTTATTTTCAACTTTGGTCCTGTGCTGCTAAAAGTACAGGACCAAAGGTTTGAATTAGGGGTTGCTGAAAAAGTTTGTTGGTGGGTGTGGATTTCCCAGTAAAAAATCTTTACAGAGTCCCCCGACAATTGAACGAATCGAATAATGATAAATTTTTGTCAAGGGGTGCGGTCAGATCGAATAATCGTCGCTAGAATGAACCCAATTGTCAGGAACTTAGTTAAACAAGGTTTTTGGCAATATACTAATCTGGCTAATAGGCTTTTGGGCGTGATATAGGGAAAAGTTCTGGCGATTGCGCCTAAATAGAGTGATATGCCGAAAGTTGACCCATATCGTTACTCTGAGGAGTGTTATCCAGAAAGTTTCCGTATAATCCCTAGTTAGACCGCAGTAGAAGACAAAACCTAAGTTAAAAAAGTATGCGTAGTTTGGCACCTTACATAGTATTGATTGGTTGGGTAACTGCTGTCATTGGGCAGATATACACTATGATGCGAGCGTTTCGTCGCTCCTTTTTGAAAGGATTGCTATGCCTAATTATTCCAGGATATGTTCTAGTTTATGCAACAAATAGAGAAACACGAGAAGCAAAGGCTTTGATTTGTTGGGGGGCGGGTTTACTTGCATTTATTGTTGGATTAGTAGCTTCATAAAGTAAAAATAGCCTCTCCCAGTTAAAATGAAAGGGTTGATTCGCAGCGAGGTCAAACCCCATGACATTGCGATCGCAATCTTGTAGTGTGCGTTCCCTAATGTGGCTCCTACTGCTCCAGCGATCGATTTTTGGGAACGCACCATGTACATTGATTGAAACTGTGGGTTAAAGTGCGATACCGAAGGCACTGGGTAGCAGTACGCCGCTCTGGTGGGTTAGGTTGACGGCAGACCCCCAACTGTGATCTTTGACTTCATTCCAATTGGTGCGGACTGTATTCAGGTGTTACCTGCTGTGATAGTTAGTAAGTGAGCCTGTTCGTTGAGTTGAGGAGTAAAATAGGAGAAGTCCTAATCTAAGATTTAGTAATGGATAGAAGCATCATAGAACGGCAACCGCTAATTGAAGCAGTCAAGGCTCTCCCTGATGAGGCTTTAGTGGAACTGTCTAATTTTCTGGACTATCTTCGCTATAAAGCAGCCCATCAAAGAGAACTGACCACTCATTCTTCTAGTTTTCTGCTTGCAGTTGCAGGTTTAGGCAACTCTGGTCAAGAGGATATTTCAGAACGTGATGAAGAGATTCTAGGCAATGAGATTGATCCGGTGTCCGGCTGGAATCTTAACCCAAGCAATTCAGTATGACGGCGATACTTGACACCAGTTTTTTGTTTGCCTTAACCGATCAGGGCGATCGCAATCATCAGCGGGTGTTGGCTATTGCTCAAAGCGTGAATGAGCCATTGGTTCTACCTGTCGTTGTCCTGCCTGAGGTCTGCTATCTGATTGCATCAAGATTGAGCCACCAAGCAATGCGCCGTTTTGTATCCAGTATGACACCTGATGCGGTTCAAGTTGAACCTGTAATCCCAGAAGACTTGGTACGAGTGCATGAGATATTGGAACAATATGCTGACAATCAGCTTGACTTTACAGATGCAGCGATCATTGCCATAGCTGAAAGGCTTACTATTACTCGCGTTTATACACTTGATCGCCGAGATTTTTCGATTATTCGTCCAAGTCACTGCGATTACTTTGAGTTATTTCCTTGAACCGCCAGCTAACACTGCGTGGCAGCGGACGGTCAAAATTCGTCGCTGCTGAGCTTGCTTTCTAATGCCGTCGCTGATTTGAGCTGTTAGCGATCGAGCGCGCTACGCACCGATAGGGTTCTGGACTTCCCCGTTGACAAAAAGGCATAACCTGTGCTGTAGGGGGGATTAAGAGAATTTTCGATACCCCCTTACTGGGTACAAATTAAGGAAACCCCTAATAAATCTAACGCCGTATAAACTCCTCGTCAATAGCAAATCAGGTTATACTTCAGACCCCACACCCCACACCCCACACCCTACCCCCACGAAAAACTTTTTCAGCAGACCCTACTTATCAATCCCATGTTTCCCTATTCTAAGCGCAGGATTTCTCCACCTCTGGCTAGAGATAATTCTGCTGCCTGGAGGATTTTGACTAATTCCGTCCCTACCGATCCCGAAGATACAGGAGAATTGACACCCGTAGCCACCGACTCTAAAAAATGTTCGCACAATGCTTTTAGGGGTTCACCATCGGCAATAGGGATAGATTCCGTCTCCTGTCCCCGGGGAATAAAATAGGCTTCCTGACGTTCAAAATAGCCCTTTTGTCGCGTTAAAGGCGATCGAGAGTCTAATTCATTGAAAATTAAAGTCCCTTCGCTGCCAACTATCCCTAAACGTCGCTGTTTATCGGGATTCAACCAACAAAGGTGAATAGTCGCTTGAAAACCATCGCCATAGATCAGGGTTAACCAGACTAAATCGGCTAGATTAGGTTGTAGCCAAACCGTTCCTCGCGCCTGCACAGATACTGGTGTACTATCAAGCCAATGATTAAAAATCGAGATATCGTGAATAGCTAGATCCCACAAAGCGGACACATCCTGACGGACCGGCCCCAGGTGGGTGCGAGTGGCATAACCATAAAGAGGTTTACCGATACCCCCGGATTGCAGGACTTTTTGTCCGGTGATAACGGCCGGATGAAAAAGATAGGTATGATCAACTAATAAAATACGCTGTTTTTGCGCCGCTAATGCCGTTAATTCGCCACATTCTTGGGGATTGAGGGTTAAGGGTTTTTCGGCGAGGACGTGATAACCTAAATTAAGAGCATCTTTAATCAGGGGATAATGACTGATGGCGGGAGTAACGACGACTACGGCCGAGATTTCGGGGTGAAGACGAATTGATTCCCAGTCATTGGCTAAAATAACCTTATTAGTATCGAGATTAAATTGATCGCGACAGAGATGAAGTTTTTCAGGGGAGGAGTCAACGATCGCCACTACTTGTGCTGAGGGATGTTGAGAAAAATGACGGACGAAATGGACTCCCCAACGTCCTACCCCTAAGATAGCGATTCCTGTGGACATTTTGCTTACTCAGATAAATCAATCTAGTTTATTTTAAAAGGATTAGGCGCAATTATTCATTGATTCTGAGAACTGGAAGGGATTATGTTAAAATTTTTTATCGATCGAGGGGGAACTTTTACCGATATAGTGGCGATAATCGATCGACCAGAAATTATGGAACGACTAGCTAGAGATGCCGCTAGATTTCTGATTGTTCCCCTTGCCGATCAACAGTGGATTGTTCTCTATAAACTGCTCTCGGAAAATCCCGAAAAATACCCAGATGCAGTCATTCAAGGGATCAAAGATATTAGCGGTTCCCTAGATAACATCGAAGTGATTAAAATGGGAACAACGGTAGCCACCAATGCGCTGTTAGAAAGAAAAGGAGAGCGCACGGTTTTATTAATCACCAAAGGTTTTAAAGATGCCTTGAGAATTGGCTATCAAAATCGCCCCGATATTTTTGCCCGTCAAATTATTCTTCCTTCTTTATTATACGAACAAGTTATCGAAGTGGCCGAACGCTACGATAGTCAAGGACAAGAATTAATCGCCGTTAATCCCGCCCAAGTTAAAGCCGATTTAATACCAGTTTATCAAGCGGGTATCCGCAGTTGTGCGATTGTTTTTATGCACAGTTATCGTTATCCTGACCACGAAAAACAAGTGGCAGCCATTGCCGAAGAAATCGGCTTTAGTCACCTAGCCATTTCCCACCAAGTCAGTCCTTTAATGAAACTGGTATCCCGGGGAGATACCACGGTAGTTTCTGCCTATCTATCGCCAATTTTACGCCGCTATGTTGATAGTATTAGCCAGCAATTACCGAAAACTAGCTTACTATTTATGAAATCCGATGGCGGTTTAGTCACCGCCGATAAATTTCAGGGTAAAGATAGCATTTTATCCGGTCCTGCCGGGGGAATAGTTGGGGCAGTACAAACCAGTTTAAGGGCAGGATTTAGCAAAATTATCAGTTTTGATATGGGAGGAACTAGCACCGATGTTTCTCATTTTCAAGGGGAATACGAGCGGCAAACAGATAACGAAATTGCCGGCGTAAGAATGCGAGCGCCGATGTTAAGTATTCACACCGTGGCTGCTGGTGGGGGTTCGATTTTAGTCTATGATGGTTATCGTTTTCGGGTTGGGCCAGAAAGTGCCGGAGCTAATCCGGGACCTGCCTGTTATCGACGGGGTGGTCCATTAACAATTACCGATGCTAATGTTTTGTTAGGAAAAATTCAAGCTGCCTATTTTCCCGCTATTTTTGGAGAAGAGGGAAATTTACACCTAGATAGAGAGATTGTGCTGACAAAGTTTCAAGAATTGGCGGCAACAATGGGGGGTAATGATAGTCCTGAAATGTTGGCTGCGGGGTTTATTCAAATTGCCGTGGAAAATATGGCTAATGCGATTAAAAAAATCTCTCTGCAAAAGGGTTATGATCTCAGTGATTATACTCTTTGTACCTTTGGCGGTGCTGGGGGTCAAGTGGCCTGTTTAATTGCCGATACTCTGGGAATGAAAAGTATTTTTCTCCATCCCTATGCCGGGGTTTTAAGCGCCTACGGCATGGGTTTGGCCGATTTGAGGGTAATTAAAGAAAAAGCGATCGAACAGCCGTTAAATGCCGATTTAATCGGGCAGTTGCTCACGGAAATGAACGAATTAGAAGTTTTAGCGGGTCGGGAATTAGAGGGTTATAATCGGGTGCGGCAGCAAGTTAGTTTAAAATATCAAGGCAGTGACGCCACTTTAGCGGTTAATTTTAGCGATCAAATGCGTCAGGATTTTGAACGGGAACATCAAAGACGTTATGGGTTTAAACAAGAACAAAAAGCTTTAATTGTTGAGTCGATTGCCGTGGAATTGATCCAGACTATGGACAGTCCCCAAGAAGCAATTTTAACTCGCACCCGTCCCATGGGAGAATTACCTCCTATAGTTGATAAAGTAGCGGTTTTTATGGCTAATCAATGGCGGGAAACGCCAATTTATCAGCGTTCAGATCTGCAACCTTTTGATTGTCTGGCAGGACCCGCAATTATTATCGAAAAAATTAGCACGATTGTGATTGAACCGGGTTGGATGGCCAAATTAACGGAGAAAAATCATTTAATTCTCTCCAAAGCTTAACTAATTGAACTACATAGAAATATCTACGGCAGTTAACCTAACTGATCAATTCTCATTTCGCCGAGGTATTTACGGAGATAGGGAGAAAAAACCTCGTAAATCAGGGTAAGGGGTTGGCGAGCGTGCCAAAATAGGTAATGACGACCCCAAAATGCTCCTTTTTCCCCAAAAGCCATTTCTAATTCCGGGGAATGACCGTAATAAAGTCCCTGCACATCGCGATACAATTCCGTGTGCAGCCGCGAGAGACTTTCCCAAATCGGTAGGGAACGATTTTCCAGATATTCGTCCACTTGATTGGCAGACCACCAAGAAGCGGCATAGGCTAACCTTTGACCACTAGCTGTGCGTAACCAGACTTGACGACGCAATCTCGGCCCTGGAATCAGGCTAATTTTCATCGGTGCGCCATCCTCATCATCGCCGATGGGGGACATATCGATCACATCCACTTCCGTTTTTTCACCGGTTAAAAGTTGTAAATGACGGGTGGGAGAACCATCACCGAGAATTAAAATCTGCCAAGGGGGCGCGAGTTGGCTATGGGGTAAACCTTGTTTAACATCGGTTTCGTCTCCTTGCCAGAGAGGGGACAGGGAGTACCAAGGAGGATTAAGCAGGGGCTTTTCTTGGGGGCGGAGGATAGCAGTCAAGGTTTGTTACAAAACTTTATGATTTTTTCATTAATGATAACACGGGATTTTTGTCTGCTGGCGATAAAAGCGATCGCCTTGCCCTAATCCTCTCTAATTTTTCGGTTAGCATAGGCACTCTTGCCAAAGGAGATTGACTATTTTTATTTTAACGATAGAAAGGTATCAATATCTGGAGGAGTTTTTGTAATCTTCTCAGGGCAATTAATTGTCGAATCTTGGGATTAATTGGGGGGGGATAAATGCTGGTGGCTAATTGTTCTTCTAGTAAGGCATATTCTGCCGCAGTTAGGGGTTGATTATCAAGGGGCGAGCGAGCCGAAGTGATAATTTCTGCTCGTAAAACTTCTTCGGGAATATCTTCAGGAGAGGGCAAAGCAAGGGCTTTTAGGGGCGATAAGAAACCGATCGAGATGAGGATAATAATTTTGATCGTTCGCTGCATTTAATTTAAACCGGGGGGCAATTTTTCTCGACACTGTTGATGAATTTCCCCGATTCTAGCAAACAACCAGGGATATTTTTGACGATAACTGGGAATTAGAGCCAGAGGACTGAGTAGGGCAGTGGCGGCAATGTCGGCTACACTTAATTTATCTGCCACCAAATAGGGCTGATTTTGCCAATATTCTAGAATCTTGAGGGCATTTTCTAGGCGCTCCTCCGCTAGTTTTACCCTGGCTGGGGTGATTTTATATTGTTGTCGCACGATATTAATAATTATTTGACTACTCAGGGAAGGATCGATCGCTTTTCCCTCTCCAGCGCGATAATTATAATAGACAAATCTCGTCGCTACTCCAATACTTTCATCTAACCAATCCTCTAGTAACCAAGCTTGATTTTTCTCCTTTTCCCCAGCGGGAATAAAAGAGGGGACAGGAACTACTTTTTCTAAATATTTTAAAATGGCAGTAGAATCGGCAATAATCTCATCTGCTGCCATTAAAACGGGGACAGTGGTTAACCCTTTAGTTAGGGGACTGAGTTTGAGAATATGTAGTCCGGGGGTGAGATTTTCTACTTGGTAATCAATCCCCTTATAACCTAGGGCTAAACGAGCTTTGCGACAGTAATGAGATGTGCTAAATTGAAGTAAAAGCATTAAGTGTTGTTGGTTGCTATAGTAGTTATTAGTTATCAGATTTGAGTTTTAAGTTCACTGTTCACTGTTTACTGTTTTCGGTTAACTGTTTACTGTTTACTGAGCAGTGTTTACTGAATTGGCAATAGGTCTATACTATGAGCAAACCCCCCCTTTTTTCGGCTGTTTCCCCTGCTTATGCGACTAATTCACCAGCAAAAGATCCCTGGTTAGCTGTCAATCTCTCGATGTTTTTCCCCGGTTTGGGACAATGGTATGCTAACAAAAACCAAAAAGCAACCATTTGGGCGATCGCTCAAGTAATATTAATAATTGTGACAATTTGGTCAATTTTTAGCCCCAATGGCCGTGTAAGCTGGGGATTAGGGGGAATAGTTGCTCTGATTATCGTTTACATTAGCAATATTTTTGACGCTCACTGGACTGTTTATGATTCCGGACAGAATAACAGCTTAGAGAAAATTCCCCGTCAACAAAAAAACCCATGGTTTGCCGTCTTCGCTAACCGGATTATGCCAGGTTTGGGGCAATTGTACGCTGATAAGGTGAGATTAGGGATAATTTTTCTGACTATATCCCAGATTAGCCTGAAAATGGATCATTTTTTGGCCAATATCCTCTTTCTTACCCCTTTAGTTACAGTGATCGCTATTTATCATGTTTACCACACTTTCCCTGATCAATTCCACCCCCATCGTCACACCTATCGTTCCATTTTGGCACTGATGGTGGGAGTGATTTTTACTTGGGGAATTATCTGTAATTATTTTCCCAATTGGTTACATCAAAAAATAGAATTTTTCCAGATTCCGAGCGAATCCATGCTACCTACCCTCGCAGTAGGTGATCGCATTTTCGTCAGTCAATCTGGTAATTATCAAGCAAAAAGAGGCGATATAATTGTTTTTAGAACTCCCGAAAAAATTAGGCAACTAGATCCTAAGTCTGGAGATTTTTTTATTAAACGAGTCATCGCTATTGCCGGAGATACCATTGAAATCCGCCGGGGTAAAGTTTATCTCAACCGGCAAGTTATCGAGGAACTCTACACCGCCGAGTTAGCCAATTATGAAATGGAATTTGTGACTGTACCCCCAAAAACCCTGTTTGTTTTGGGAGATAATCGTAACCATAGTTTTGATTCCCGTGATTGGGGTTTTTTGTCGGAAAGTTATATCGTTGGTCAAGCCTATAAAGTTTACTGGCCTCTCGATCGTGTTCAGTCTTTGCTATGATGGGGATGACTATTGATTTTCAGCTATCTTCAAGGGATAATTTTAATCCTACCTACTTATTAGCGAGGAAAAACCTAACCAGAAGAATTTTTAGGTAAACCCTAATTGAGATGGGAGTCTTTGGGAATAACATCCAAACCGAGGAGAACCTTTTGGGTATTGGACATATCGCCGATAATTCTTTGTAGGGGTGGGGGAAGTTGTTTGACTAAAGTAGGAGTTACGAGAATTTTATCCTGTTCCGCTAATTGCGGCTGTTCGAGAACATCAATTATTTCTACCGTATAAAGATCGGATAACTCCTCGCGACAGATACGAAAAATATTGGCGATCGCCCTCTGGGATTTACTTGAATCACCCATAATGTAGAGTTTGAGAAGATATTGACTCATGATTGCGTGTTATTGAACAGTTTAATGTTGCTGAGACCGATATAGTATTTACGATAGAAAGAGACGAGATAACCCATCAATTCCAGGACCATGAGACGACCTTCGCTAACGTAGGCCTGCGCTTTGGCCAGGGTGACATCCTGATTTTTTTTGCGTAGGGTGGTGGTATGAATGTCCACCACATCGCGAGGACTAGCTTTTAAGAATCCTAACTTATCGGCCAAGCTTCGCAGTCGTTCCGATAGATTATGTTCCACTTTGTATGCTTGTTCTTCTAAAGCTAAATCTAATAAATCTCCGTAATTTTGAACTAATTCTTGAAAAATATCGGGGATACTCTGCCTGATTGCCTCAGAACCGAACATTTTCGCCGTGATGCTAGTTTGTCCTCCCTTGATTAACTGTTCCAGTTCGCGAAATTCTTCTTCCTGTTGTTGATGTTTAAGATTGAGGATATATTGCTGACGCTCGATCGCCACACGAATTTGATAGACTAAAAGACTACTATCGATATTATTTAACTGAATATAACCATCAGCACCCAGTTGAAAGGCTTTAACGACTAATTTCTCATCATTGCTAGTAGTTTGAACCACTATCGGTATATGAGAGGCTAATTCTCTGGTTTTGACTAGAATATTTAAGCCGGGGGGGACAGAGATTTCCAAGCTTAAGAGGATGAGATCAAATTTCTCCCCTGCCAGTTTTTCGGCAGTTTCCTCTAGATCCTGAGCTTGGGTGAGGGTAAAAGTCAACCCCCTGGCCAGGGAACATTGGGGGGCCTTTAACAGCAATCTCTGGATTAATTTAACAGTCGTCGGCTCATCCTCTATCAATAAAATTCTACAGAGATCCCTAGTCATTGTTAATCGATCGCTAAAATTATCTTTTTTCCCCCTACTTTCATAGTAAGCCCATCTTTGGGAAACTCAAGGACAAAATCACAATAGCTCTCCAGCAAAAGTGAGATTTTAATGGCGAACTTGCTCTTAAAGTCCTTAATTTAAAGATTTTTCCCGAAAAAGATCGCTTTTCTACTCCAAGGAAACAATCTATTTCTTTTTTCTCCCCAGTTCCCCACTTCATAATTCATAATTCATAATTCCCTCTCCTATTTTGACTCAATTCGGCGAATTGCCACCACTGCCGGCCGGGGAGGTTGATTAACTTGACCACTGGGCCAATTCGACCCTAGGGGTACTTGTCGTATTTGTTCAAATTCCTGCCCATTAGTAGTTTTCAGGGCAAATTTTCGGTTTTCAAAGGCCAAATCCTGACGAATTCCCCCCGCTTCCCCCGGATGTTGTACTGCCGAAAATAACGTCTCTTGGTCGGGAGTAAAGTACAATCCCGTTAATTCCGCATCCATGGGAGCGATAGCAAAAGGATAGGGATGCTCTTGACCCTTGGCAAACACCCAAGCGCTATTATTGCCAAAAATACCCAATAAATCCCGTTGACTAACCGGGACCCCTTGGGGATAACGAGTTTTCATCTCTCGATTTAACCCACCCGTGGAAATATCGCTAACCATCCAGAGATTTCCCTGTTTATCGAAAGCGAGGTTATCGGGATTAGAAAAACCCTCACCCTTCTCTGTCGGTTCCCCTCCATAAGCGACCACATCCCAACGAAAACTTAAGGAAGCAGCATCGTTATTATCTTCCCTTAAGCTGATAATCCAACCAAATTCGTAGGGTATTTCGCCATTTGGCCCCTTAAATATCTCCCTATCGGCTCCTCCCTCCGCTTCACTGGGACTACCAGAGGTAAAGGTCATATATAAAGTGCCATTCTCGTCCACTTCCGTATCTTCTGGCCGACCAGTACAAGTGATCCCAACGGCGTTAGCGGCAAAATGAGCATCGATGAGAATTGCTCCCTGTTTTTCCGTCCCATTACCTTCATACAGGTCTGCGAGGGTCTTATATTTAGATTTGTAGGCCAGAATCTCCTCATCGTCCTTAAATAGCAGTAATTTAGTCTCATTGACCGTTCTTTCGGGATTTGGCAAAGCTACCACCCCATCCCCGCGACTAGCGGCAATTTGACTCGGTAGGACGGGATTTATCTCCGTGTCGGGATTTAATGGTATCCAATAACCAGTTTTATCGGGGTTGAATTTGGCCCCGTAGAGCATTCCTTTTTCTAGGAGTTTTGAGTTATTTTTCTGCTTAATATCGCTAATTTTGCCTTCCGAAACGAATTTATAGACATGACCGCCTCTGCGATCGCATCCTGAATAAACCGCCAAGGATTGCCCCGTCCGAGCGAGAAAAGCGACTGCTTCATGGCGAAAACGCCCTAACCAAGTGTGTTTTGTGCCGTAATCGTCGGGATTGGCCGGATCCACCTCCACCATCCAACCGTATTTATTCCCAGCTAACCCAAAAACGTTACCCCGGCCATCCACTTCCCCACTATTGAGAATAAAGGGGGTCGTATCGGGATGCAAAGAGGAACCATCTTTTAGCACTACCTCGGTCACTTGGTCTTGAAAGTTTTCCTCGGCACTAAATACCGTTCCCCAAGGAGTTGTTCCCCCGGCGCAATTTTGCAACGTTCCGATAATTTTTGCCCCTAATCCGTCATCGTAGCCAAGTTTATCGGTTTTGGTAAAAATTGCTACAGCAGGACCGGTCGCTTTTAGGTAGCGACCGTCTTTTAGTCCAGAAATACCGGTAATGCGGCGATCGGCTTTACTATAGGTACGTTGCCATTTTCCCGTTTGATCTTTAGCTAAGGAAATTACGCCAATTCCCTGATCAATTAAGCCTTCTAGGGATATTTCCTCGATTTTTGCCTTTAAGCTGGCATCTTGCAGGTGATAGGCGGCAATTTCACCCTTTTCGTTCGTTTTTTCCCGTACTTCCTTGACGGGTAGGGTTTTACCGATCACTTGTTCAAAGGTTTGTAGCCAAGTACGACCACTGATATATTCAAAATTAACGGTTAGATAACCTTGACCCGGACTGGTTTCGATAAAAGATAGATAATCATTGTTATAACCGAAGCGGGAATCACCCACTTTATCTCCCCACTGCGCTACCACATCATAGGTGAATCCTTGCGGAAGAACGAGATCATCTAGGACTGTATAGGTTTGATAGGTACTTTTTTGGCTTTCATCGCTCATACCGTCAATTTTTAAGGGAATCGGCAGTTTGACTGGGGCAAAGTTGAAGCCGAAACTATTAGCAGCGATCGCAGGACTGCTAATCAGAGAGGAATATTTTTTCTCTTGCAGACTGAAAAAAGAGACACCGGCAGTGGCAGTTAAAAAGGTGAGGAAATTACGGCGAGAAATACTCATATTTTCGGAAATAAAGTCAAAACTGATACTCGGACTTTGATTAGGTTAAATTTTATTACAGACCCTTGACATAGGGATTATACAGTACCCAAGTTATGACTAAGTTAACAGCCAGTTAAAAGTAATCAGTAATCAGTAAACAGTAATCGGTGAAAAGACAGTAGAAAACTGCCATAATCAGTAATCAGTAATCAGTGAAAAGACAGCAGAAAACTGCCATTTAATACTGCTCACTTAATCCATACTGCACACTTAAAACTCAAATCTGATAACTGATAACTGATAACTGAATAATCGCTTTGTTTGTCGCTATTTTTAGGAGGTGCAGCTAAACTTTTTGGGGTTTTTCCCTCCCATTAGTCCTTTGATAAAATTCCTTGTAAAAAAGCGGTAGTTTTTAAATCAATCCCGGTAATTGCCGTGCCAACAACTACCGAATATGCACCAACTTCTAGGGCTTTTTTAGCTTCTGTTGGCGTCGATATTCCTCCTTCACAGATAACAGGAACTGACAACTTATTAACTAATTCTTCTAGGAAAGAAAAACTTGGCGGTGGCAGATGTTTAGTGGCTTCTGTGTAACCGTAAAGAGTTGTACCGACAATATCAGCACCGGCTGCCACGGCATAAATAGCACTTTCGATCGAGTCTATATCTGCCATGACTAATTTACCAGTTTCCCGATGAATACGATCGATAATTGTGGCTAAATTTTCATCCTTAGGACGCTTTCTCGGGGTAGCATCCAAGGCAATTATATCGGCACCCGCATCGGCAATGGCGAGAGCATCTTGATATTTGGGAGTAATATATACCGAACAATCGCGATAATTGCGTTTCCAGAGTCCAATTATCGGTATATCCGGCAATTGTTGACGGGTAGCTTTCAGATGAGCGGGACTATCAATTCTGACCCCACAAGCACCCCTATCCACACAAGCATGAGCCATGGCGGCAATAATTACAGGATCGTGCAGAGATGACTCCACTGGTGCTTGACAGGAGACGATTAAACCCGATTTTAAGGTTTCTATTCGCATAAATTGGGAAGTGGGGAAGTGGGGAAGTGGGGAAGTGGGGATGTGGGGAAGTAGGGATGTGGGAAGTGGGAAGTGGGGAAGTGGGGAAGTGGGGAAGTGGGGATGTGGGGAAGTGGGAAGTGGGGGAATTTCAACTAAAACCCTAAAACCTCAACACCCTAAACCCCTAAATCCCTATCATCCTATCTCTCGACTCCTGAATTCTGACTCCTAACCCCACCAACAAACTTTTTGCCGCAAACCTTACTTATAAGCAGCAATACACTGTTCAACTAAAGCGGTTACTGCGTCCACATCTTTCCAACCGAGAATTTCTGTGACTTTTTTCTCTAGATTCTTATAGGTTTTGAAAAACTCGGCGATTTCCTCCAAGCGATGGGGAGAGACATCTTTGAGAGATTTTACCTCAGCATAACGAGGATCTTTAGCGGGAACACAGAGAATTTTTTCATCGCGATCACCACCATCGATCATTTCTAACATACCAATAGGACGCGCCGTAATCACACAGCCGGGGAAAGTAGGCTGATCCATGATCACCATACCATCTAAAGGATCGCCGTCATCGGCGAGGGTATTGGGAACAAAACCATAATCACAGGGATATTGTACCGAAGAATAGAGAACGCGATCGAGAGCAAAGGCGTTTAAATCCTTATCAAACTCGTATTTATTCTTACTGCCGGCGGTAATTTCCACTAAAACGTTAATTAAACCGGGTTTCGGTTGGGCAGGAATGCGCGATAAATCCACAAGCTTTCTCCAAATACAAGACAATAGCGCCTTTAGAGTCACCTAAAAGCGCAAGCAAAATTAAAACACACTTTGATCAACTCCGATCCAAATTTTACCCATAAGGGGGATCGGGACGAAGAAAAAAATTTTTATTTTGGCAATCGTCTATCTCAATTCTGTCACCTCATTTGCCTCGTTAGGGAGTAGGATGTGTTACCGGTAAGGGGTTCTTCGGTATAGTTAGGCGTGGAGTTATATCCAATCGCTAACAAGGGTAACGTTAGGGTCAGAATTGCGATCATGGTTCCGAGTAAGTTGGCCCACCTATGACTAGGAGGTTCGGAAGTCTTCCCTGACGGGTTGCTTGATTCCATAAAGGGGTCGTGTTGAACTCGACAAGTAAAGAATACGAGAGATATATAGAGCAGTCAGCTATCGGCTTTTAGCTTTTAGCAAATTACTGCTATTTTTTTGCCTTTGGGCTTGGTTAACGTCTCGTGAGCAAGCGAAACATTAACAGCAATATTTTCCCTACTAATTATATTTTACCCATTTTTTTCCAGGAGTTCCCTCTGATACTTTTCTTGACGATCTCTCCAGATCATGGTCTGTTGGTGTTCATCCCTGTTACCTTGTGGGTACAAGCATTGCCTAGCCTAGATTAGTTGTTCTCTAGCTTAGATCAAAACGGCTTCCTTATCTGATTGCGAACTGAGCTTATACTAAATCCAGTTATTAAAGACTGATTATCTATTCCTCCTTTTGCCTTTTGACTCTTGCCTCTTGCCTATCCTCATAAGTAGCCTATACTCAACGTATTTAGTATTATTTACTAGCTCAATCCACAAAAAAAATGTCTGAAAGGCTTAAACCTTAAGCGATCCAAACATTTTTTCATTGCAATCGGAGGGTGATATTGACTTTATGTCTTAACTTCGAGCTTACGATAGAAACCTGGCTGTTAATGTAGCCTATTTAACCAAAATATCGATTTTTTGCTTATTTACCGGGATAGACAATGACCCGTTCTTAAAATTATCTCAGTTTAGAGATAATTGGTTAGCTAATCTCCCAATAAGCCAGGCCGCAGAGACCAGCAAGACATCTTCAGGCCTTCATTTGTCCTTTCCGGGCATGGACGGCGATCAGGACAAGTGGAGTTAATCTACCAATATTTACATCATAACTCGATCGAGGGAGAAAAACCAAGAACCTGTGAGAAAATTGCCGATTTATCCCGGTCAATATTACTGTTCAGATCGCCCTAGATGATGCCGTCAGTCATTCTTCAGCGAGAAACCACCTCGCTAGAGGATTCTGATTCTAGGGGGAGAGAGGGTTTAATTATCCCGTGTTTTGTCTCCTCTGGTGTCACTTGACGGATCACCTCCAAAGCTTCCTTGATCATTACTGCCATGGGAACCGCGACAATCACCCCCAGTAAACCGCCCACTCGCGCCCCCGTCAAGACCGAAACCAACACCCAAAAGGGATTTAACCCGGTGACACTGCCCAAAATTCGGGGAGCAATGCCGTTTTCGACAATTTGCTGCACCACTACAGCTACGGCTAAAACTTGCAGAGCTAAACCAATATCCCGCAAAGCTAGTAAAGCTGTCACTGTGACAATGCCGACAGTTCCCCCAAAAGGGATTAAGGCCATGGTACCAATCAAGAGGCCGAATAGAAGACCAAAAGGGACTTTAATCGATAAAAATGCCGTGACTAATCCCAGGGCCATGCAGGTGGCACAAATCACCTGTCCGACAAAGTAATTCTGAAAACTTAAGCGTAGGGTTAGAGAAAAGGGTTGTTGGACGGGTTTGGGCAACCATTGGATAATACTCCTCCAGATATCGGGACTGTGGAGAAGTAGATAAAAGGTGAGGATAATGGTTAGCAGCACATCAAGCACCCGCACCACGGTAAAAACCGTGAGATTAAGGGCTAAATTAACGCTTCTTCCCGCTAAAATTTGCAATTCTGCCCCTAAACGACTATTAAACTGAGCGATAACACCATCGAAACTGATCGGAATCGGTAGATTCATCGTGTCGATTTTGGTATCTAGTTGCATCAGTTGGCGCTGTCCCGAGTCTAACCATTCTGGCAATCTATTGACAAATTGCTGCGCTTGGGTGAAGACTAAGGGAACTAGGGTGATTCCCACGGCCACAAAAATTAAAATCGTGATCAGGGAAACCACGATCGCAGCTAAACCCCGTTTTAATCCCTGACGTTCCAACCAAGTCACCGGATAACCCAAGAGAAAAGATAGAACGGCCGCTATCAGTAAAATAACAAATAAAGATTCAAAATAGCCAAAAATTGCCGATAATGCCCAGGCATTCAGAACTATAAGTGGTGCAGCTAGAGCAATCACCAGTAAGCGGGATAAGGAATTCAGGGATTGCCACCACGTCTGAACCCAATTGCGTTTCGGGGGAACGACTTTAACTTCCACCATGAAGCCTCTTAAAGGGTTTGTTTCAATACTTGTATTCTGACAGATCGAAGCCGAACCCGCTAACTCAACCCGGGGAAGTGGGGTGATGGGGTGTGGGATGCTGACAGGTTTAGGTTTACTACAACAACCTTATGGGTGTAACGGGGCATCCTGCCGACATTTAAGGTGAACGGCTCCGTTAGGCTGTAGATCTAGTCACTCCACAGCAATTCTCATTTTAAAAAGTAACAAGTGATACAGACAGAAACAAAGCTTTAAGCAAACTACAAAATGCGCTCCCGCGAGTGCGACTGCATCGCAGAGAAGTGAGTATATAGAGTATTTATACTCAAAATATTTGAAAGATGGGAGAAATCTAGAACAAAAGTTCTCTACATCAGAAAGAGAACCAAATAAAAATTGATGATTGTTGTCTGTTGAGGTAAAATTATTAAGTTGGAAATATTAATTAATCAAACTGTTCTGCGATGACGAAAAAGGCTGTGACTTTAGAAATTCCTGAATTAATACAATTTTTAGTTCAAGAATTACATGACTTACCCGATGACAGAAAACCAGGAAACAATACCAAATATCAGGTAGAAGATGCAGTTAAGGCGGCTTTTTCGGTTTTTTTTACTCAGTCACCTTCTTTTTTAGAGCATCAACGTTTGATGAAAAGTAGTAAGGGAAAAGATAATGCTTCAAGTTTATTTGGTATCAAAAAAATACCTTGTGATAATCAAATCAGAAACCTGTTAGAGCCTATCCCAGCTGCCACAATATTTGGCTCTTTTCAACAAGTCTATGAATGGTTAAAAAAACAGGGAGTTATTAAAAAATTTTTCTACTTAGATGAGGAAATTTTAATAGCTTTAGATGGTACGGAATATTTTTCTTCAAAGAAAATTAGTTGTCCCCATTGTAATTGCCGCAATCCTCGTAATGGAACGACAACTTATTTTCATGGTTGCGTCACGCCAATTGTGGTTTCTCCTGAGCAAAAACAAGTGATTAATTTAGAACCAGAATTTATTAAAAAACAAGATGGGCAGCAAAAACAAGATTGTGAAAATGCGGCTGTTAAAAGATGGTTAGATAAGAATCATCAAAAGAAGTATGGTTATCCTGTAACCCTGTTAGGAGATGACTTATACTCTCGCCAACCTATCTGTGAGTTAGCTCTAAAACAAGGTTATAATTTTATTTTTGTTTGTCTTGAAACTTCTCATAAAACCTTATATGAATGGCTAGAATTTTTAGAAAAAAGTGGAGAAGTTAAAACCGTAGAAAAGAAACAATGGGATGGACGAAAGAATCTCATTTATCGTTATCGTTATGTTTCTAGAGTTCCTCTGAGAGAGGTCGAGTCAAGTCTCGAAGTTAATTGGTGTGAAGTCACGGTCATTAATGAAAAAACACAGAAAATTATCTATCAAAATAATTGGATTACCAATCATCAAATTACTGAAAATAATGTTGAAAAAATTGTCAAAGCTGGACGCAGCAGATGGAAAGTTGAGAATGAAGGAAATAACGTTCTTAAAAATCACGGTTATAATTTAGAACATAATTTTGGTCATGGTCAAAGTCATTTATGCGAGTTCTTGTTGTCTTTAAATTTACTAGCTTTTTTATTTCATACCGTTTTAGATTTAGTTAATCATACTTATCAAAAGATTCGTGAGTTATTAGTTACTCGCACCAGTTTTTTTAATGATATTCGTACTTTATTAAAATATTTTTGGTTTAAGAATTGGTCAGAGTTTTTCTTGTTTATTCTTACCGAATATGTCCCGCTCAAAAAAATAAATTCTAGTTAAAAATGTCAATTTTTCGAGAGAAGGAAAGATTATTTTATTCATTGAAAAAACCACAAATTAGGTCAGAATTTCAGCTAAATTTATGAGTTGAGATAAGTTTTTTATGGGCAGATATTTTAAAACTGTCTCTTGAAGCTAATTATGATGATTATCTTGAAAAAAAATGATAATTAGACAGAAGTTCTCTTGTTCACATAGAGAACTTTATCTTCTTTTGTTTTCAAAATGAGAATTGCTGGTCACTCCATACTTGACAAGACAATGCAGTTGCATTACCATCAAGAGCTAGTTTTTATGGACAAGCTTAGAGGTCGCTATAGCTGCAACGATGGCCCCATGCCCAGAATCCACTCTTACTGATCGCTATCAGACTACAATTCCCGATTCCGTTCGCAAAGCCCTTGGCTTGAATAAGCGCGATAAAATCTGCTACAACATACAGGCCGACGGTAAAGTATGGATTTCCAGGGCTGACGGAGCAGAAGAAAATGATCCAGTGCTTGGGAAATTTCTGAATTTTCTTGCCCAAGATATGGAACAGAACCCTCAACACATACAGGCAATTAGTTCTAACCTAGTCAATCATGTTCAATACTTGGTCTCTGGCGTTGATCTGGATCTTGATGCACCACTTCTGGATGAGGACGAATAAGGTTGTCTATAGATCAGCCGGATAGGTGCTAAGATAAGAGCAGGAGCAAAACTTTCAAATACAGGAGTGTATGCCATGCTTGAGGATCAGGATTCTATCTTGAAGGAGCGAGATTACACATTGATCATTGACAAAAGTGGAAGTATGTCAACTAAGGATCAGCAAGGCGGCAGAAGTAGATGGGATGTGATGCAGGAATCCACTTTTGCTCTAGTCACCAAGTGCGAAGAGTTTGATCCAGATGGAATTACTGTCTACTTCTTCTCATCTAAATTTAGACGCATTGAAAATGTTACTTCTAGTCAAGTTTCGCAATTATTTAAAGAAATCTCTCTTGTTGGTCGCACTGAGATGGCACTTGTTTTAGAAGACGCTCTACAAAACTATTTTCATCGAAAACAAGAGAAGCAAACCAAGCTAAATGGGGAAACAATACTCGTTATTACTGATGGGCAGCCCGACAATAAAAAAGCGGTTGCTGAAACGATCGTCAAAGCGACTCAGCAAATGGAAAAAGATGAGGAGTTAGCAATCTCTTTCATTCAAATCGGAAATGATCCTGATGCAACAAAGTTTCTTAAGTTGCTAGATGATGAATTAAAAGGTGCTGGAGCTAAGTTTGACATTGTGGATACAGTTACGATTGAAGATATAGAAGACGAGAACCTTTCATTGGTTGATGTTTTACTGAATGCAATTCTTGACTAACTACAGAGAGAAGCTATGCGTGAAATTGATGAATTATTCGACAAAGAAAATCCAGCGTCTCGGCCAAGAGATTCTCAGCCTGGAAAAGGTTCAGATGATCAATCTAATCTGGATTGGCAGAATTGGTTAAGTCGGTTTGGTAGTAGTTTAGGTGAAACTGAAGCAAGAAAACAGTTTGAGCGCTGGACAAAATTGCAAAGAAAATGTGCCGAACTGCAAAAAGTCCTTTCACAATATCAAAGTTTGGATCTATCTAAAGCCAAAACGCTTCTTGACAGAGCGGATAATGTCCTTCGGCAAGATCGGGATTACCAAGTCGTAGTGATTGGTGAAACAGGTGCTGGTAAGAGCAGCCTTCTGAACGCTCTTTTGCAAGAAAGACTGCTTCTGACTGGTGGTGGAGCAGCAATTACTGGCACAGCTATCTATGTCTATCCCAATCAAAACGTGGATTTTGACAAAGCTGAACTTTCTATCAGAACTCAAGATGAATTCAAACCGCTACTACTTGGTGTAGCTAGTCATTACCTTGATGAGCAAACAAGGGCTAGTTTGTTTGAAGATGAAGCGAGTATAACTGCTGCTAAAGTTATCGATCTAGCAACTAGTGAAGACATAGCTAAAAAGTTACCGGATAATTTTCCAATTGATGAACGACAACGTATTGTACATGAAATTTTAGACATTGCAAATACATGGCAGAAAATTGACACTATTAAAAAATCGATTAAAATAGAGTTTAAACTTCCAGAAGAGCAGGAAGAACTTAACACTTACTTAGAAGAAGGTGGTAGTCGAAATGGAAAGGACAATCCTCAAAGTCAAAGAGTGATTCCTGCCATCAAGTGTGCAAAGTACTATCTAAAGCGGAAAGATAACAGCTATTTGAATGGTAAAACATCTAGCAATGTTGTTTTTATTGATGTTCCTGGATCGGCAGCAAAAACTCTAAGACACACGGAGATTTTACGACAGGAACTTAAGAATGCTAATGCAGTAGTGTTTGTGGTTAATCCCGATAGACCTGCTGAAAAAGAAGGTACTTCTATCGCAAACCTACTAGTTCAGTACTTATTCAGTGGCTATACGGCTGAAGAAAAAAGCAAATTTGCTAATCGTGTATTCATTGTTGTAAATAAAGCCGATCAGATAAAGTCTGAGGAAGATGAAACTCGACTAAAAAAATCATTATCGGAACTCTGCGAGATTATTGGCGATACAAATTTACTGGAATCTAGATATTTTAGGATTGTCGCAGAAAAGTCAGTACTTGCTCTAATTCTTAGACAGAAGATCGAACTGACTGACAAGATTGGAAAGAACTTTTACGCAACTTTAGCAAAATGCCCCGTTGAAAATTTAGGAAAGGCCAATCCTAATAAGCTAGATGAGGAAAGTGGAATACCAAGTTTATTAAAAGAGCTGAATACATTCTTGAGTAAGGATCGTGTTAAGCTCATGCTTGATGAAGGAGAATTATTTTTAGAGAAGGCGGAAAACGATATCAAGCTAACCTGTCGTCAAATTCTTGGATTAGAGCATCAGGAAATTTCATCTGAACAACTAGATGGACTTGGATTGACAACGAAAGTTTTTTGCGATCAGACTCTAGAACAAGATCGAAAAGAACTAGAGAAAGCCAGGAAGGCTCTGATTGAGTTTGTGAAAGCTTGGATTGACAGTGAAGAGCATCAGGGAGACGTTTCAAGCAAAGTTACAAGCATCTTTACTAAATTAAAAGACTCTATCAAGGAGCCAGCTAAACGCTTGCTAGATCCAGAAGACAGAGATGGTGCTCTTCATATTACCCTCTCACACGTTACTGGCAAATCATATCCAAATGTTGATTCTCCATTTCTTTTGCTGTCAACTGAAGAAAAATTTCATCGGGCTGTTGAGGAAAATAGTAGAGATTTAGCCGACTACTATTTTCATAAATTCGATGACAAAGTTCGAGATATAAAAATCGGTGAGCTAATTGAACAGAAATCTTATGAGCAGAAATATATCAAAGAACTAGCTCTTGACAAAGAAATTCAAGAATCCAAGCAGCAGGTTTATGGGAATTTTCTAGCTATCTGTAAATGGGTTCTCATGTACGAACTGGTCAAAATGCCTATTGATTTACCTCTTAATCCGTCTGGGGATGATGTGAGTCATAACCTTTCAGTACAAGTATTTAAAGAAACATTCAGTGAAATTGCACCTGAGTTAGTTTCACTGGGTGGTGACGCAATTCAAAGTATGGTATGTGAAATTCTACCCTTACCTCTGAATAAGTTTACCAAAGTCTTTGCTCATTTAGTTAAGGAGAAAGTTGAAGAGCCCACTAATGAAGTTAGCGAGAAAAAGCCACCAAAACCCACAGAGAGCAAGCAAAATCTACCTGAAAAATTACTAGACAAGATAGATCTTGAAAAAAAAGTGGCTGAATATGGTAAGATTAACGATACAGAGAAATTAACTGAGCTTCTCCAAGAACAGTTTGCTTTTCGTTACAGCGTTGCTGTTAGTACGGCTTTGATTTATTTGGAAAGATTGTTTAGATATGAACTGGGGAAATATTACCAGAAATTAGGAGAAATCAACAATCGCCTAATCGGAATGCATCAGTCTGCTGTTAACTTGAATCATAAAGATATTCTAGAACAACTAGGTAAAAAACATACTGACATGAGCCAAAAGTTTGAAGATGCGTTAAACTGTTTGAAAAGGCTTTTGGAATTATCAACCATGTAAGTTTTGGGAAAGTGCAAATGCAGCCTAACAATCCTGTTGGAGCGGACTGTTTAGAGACCTCGGTTGTGTTGCTAAGGCTACTGGCATCCGCTCAACTGGAACGTTATACTGAATCAGTTTTTAATAGCATGATTAACTGCCAATCCAACTTGAAAAACCCGCTCCCTTCTCCCCACTGCTGTGACAAAAAACAACTATCCCCCGATAGCGATCGCAAAAGATTTGTGGTTCTTCGGTTTGTCTTATGCAAAGTACAGGATTATTAAGGAATGAAACTCTTATAGAGAAAGACATTTGGCGATTTTTGTCAATTGTTTTTGATCTAGAGCGAACTAATCAATTAAGTCTCTTGCCAGATAAGGATTTAGTCGATTTATGCCCCCCTATCGAACCATACCAAGTAACGAAGAGCCTTTTTTTTAAGCATACTTACTCTCCAGCTAATCGAAGAACATCATTGACAACTTTATCAGTTAGCCACATTCCTTGATGGCGTAACTTAGCAATAACGGGAGCAACAGAAGATAGATAGCCCTGCTGCTTCGCTTTAACTAAAACACCAAGCGTTCCTGAATATTTTAAGCGATATAAATTGGCAATACGTCGGGCTAATTGATCATCAAAAATCAGTAAACTACCTGGATTTTCTAATCCTAAAGCTAAGACCTCAGCTTCTCCTTGCCCTAAATCAATAATAGCCGGAATTAGACTGACTGATTTAACCAGAGTAATTGAAATCCATTCAATTGCCTGAATATTGGGAACATCAATTCCTTTATTTTTACCGATTGCTAATTCTTCGATTACTGCTGGAGGAGTCAAGATTTGAGAATACAAGCGTTGGAGCAATTCCAAGTAGCCCACTTGATGTAAGTACAGTAGAGGAGAGGTGTTGACAATGACTTGAGGATTAGGCATTGACAATATCTTGTTCCAATTGTTCAGTCGTTAAAGAAAAAGGGGAGACTTGATAACGCCCCAAAATAGTTAAAAATTCTACTCGTGACATTCCGGCTAATTGGGCTGCACGTCCTGAAGATAGTTTGTCAAGTTCAAAAAGTTTAACGGCTGCCAATATTTTTAATTCTCTTGATAGATTTTCAGGAGTTTCTTTGAGACTAATTAAGATTTCTTCAGGAATTTCAAGGGAAATAGTGCTCATTTTCTTTCTCTCTCAATAATTGTCTCTATTCTACACCAATAAAATTAGTCCTTCTCTGTGAGTAGAATCAGTAACGGGTTTCCCCTCTCCAGCCGACAGAATGAGCAGGTGCAGTCTATCTTGTCCTCAAGGGGTTGGAGACCAAGCCTCTACGGCTTTATGGCAACATAGGGGTAGCGGATTGGGGTTCAGGCTGGGGTGCAAATTTTAGTGAATAAAAAAGGCAAGCTCTATGCCTGCCCTTGTGGTTCTTGTAGAAATAACTATTGTTTATGTTTATGGGCTGATTTGCGTTTTAGTGTTGCACCGAGAGCTACTGCAATAGTTGTACCGAGGAGGGCTGAGGGTTCGGGAACGGGTGTACTGGAGTTGGGATCGAAGGAAAAGATCGTTCCCGCATCAGAAGTGCCACCACCCTGAGTTGTCCCATAAAAGAGACCATCAGTCCCCAAAGTCAGGCTAGCCGAGGAAAAAGCCCCATTAGCCCCGTCAAAACTGGCTAAAGAGGTGAGAACATTCCCCGTCGGGTTAAAAGAAAAGATTGTCCCATTATCAGAACTACCGCCAGAGTCAGTCGTCCCATAAAAGAAACCATCCGTCCCCAAGGAGAGACTGGCACTGGGATAAGCACCATTAATCACATCAAAACTGGCTAAAGAAGTCAGAACATTCCCCGTTGGGTTAAAGGAAAAAATCGTTCCCCTCCCAAAACTACCGTCGTATTGAGTTGTCCCATA
>NZ_JADBTX010000130.1:0-18818 GCF_020245945.1 Microcystis sp. M015S2 | reverse complement strand
TCTAAGACTTTCTGGTATAGTTCACTTATCATTTTCGTTATTTAGGTCATATATAGTAAATATGACTTATCTTTTTTGGGAGTCTGTGTCTGTATTCCATGCTACATAAGCTTTTCAGCTTGCTTGTCCCCCTGTCAGCTCGGATACTCCTATAATATCTGATTGTCGCAGTTGATGCTGTTTGCGTAAAGAGGCAATCGCTCGACCAAGAATCTGATCATGTTCTAATTTAATCGATGCAAACTTTTGTTTTGCTTTTGGTTCAATCACACTCAAAAAAGCCGCTATATCAAGCAAATCATTGTGAGGCTGCATCTACTATTTGTGACCTTCTCTCACTGATGGTGAGCAGCAAAAGTTATTAAAAGAGGGCGAATACGATTCGCCCCTACAATAATATTATCCCGCCAATGGTAGGGGCGCATCGTGGTCAGTGAGTTGCTCGAACTGCGTGCGCCCAAAATGTGATAATGTTTGCTTAACCTAGAACGATCAAAGCGTTAGATTAGAGAGAGTCCTTTTTTGAGAGATATTTAAACCTGATGGTCTGGCCTTTTAAACCGAAAACCCGCAAACAAATCGCTCGAATAGAAATTACAGGTGCAATTGCCTCCGATACCCGCCAAAGAGTCTTAAAAGCCCTAGAAATCGTCAAAGAAAGGCAATATCCCGCCCTACTTCTCCGCATTGACTCCCCCGGGGGAACCGTGGGGGATTCCCAAGAAATTTATGAAGCATTGAAGCGGTTACAAAAAAACACGAAAATAATCGCTAGTTTTGGCAATATTTCCGCCTCTGGCGGCGTTTATATCGGTATGGGGGCTAATTATATTATGGCTAACCCCGGCACGATTACCGGCTCGATCGGTGTTATCCTGAGAGGGAACAATCTGGAAAGATTGTTGGATAAGGTGGGAGTTTCGTTTAAAGTGATTAAATCGGGCCCTTATAAAGATATTCTCTCCTTCGATCGAGAATTAACTGATGAAGAAGAAAGAATTCTCCAGGATATGATCGATACCAGTTATCAGCAATTTCTGCAAACCGTCGCCGGAGCCAGAAATTTAGATGTCAATCAGGTGAAAAGTTTTGCCGATGGGCGCATTTTTACCGGTCAACAGGCGTTAGAATTAGGAGTGGTCGATCGCCTGGGAACCGAGGAAGATGCCCGACTTTGGGCGCTAGAATTGGCAGGATTACCCCCAGATAAAACTAAATGTCAGACTATCGAAGAACCGAAACCCCTCCTCAGTCGTCTGACGGGCAATCGTTCCCAAATACCCCTAGGATTACAAAAAACCCTACAGCGTCTAGAATTTGAATTGGAAGTTAACGGACAACTATTGTGGTTATACCGCCCCTGATGGCTAGATTAAAGTCGAGAAAAAGGGCGCGTTAACCCCTAAAATTGACTCATCAGGATTAGCGGAGGATGACAATCGTGCAGTGGAAGGTTCGAGCCATTCGGGGAGCGACGACAGTAACGGTTAATACTATTGAAGCTATACGAGAAGCAGTAACAGAACTCCTCGAAGCGATCGAAATTCACAATAGTCTCGATCCCGATGATATTGTTAGTATTATCTTTACGGCAACTCAGGATTTAGACGCGATTTTCCCCGCTGCTATCGCTCGCGAACGTCCCCATTGGCAAAATGTCCCCCTCCTCGATGTGCAACAGATGCACGTCGCTGGTAGTCTGGACAAGTGTATTCGGGTAATTCTCCACGTTAATACTCCCAAACTGCAAAGCGAAATGCAGCACGTCTATCTGCAAGGGGCGAAAAATCTTCGCCCCGATTGGCAGATTTCTCCAGTAACTATTAATCGCTAAAATTTTCGATAACTGACTAAATCCCCATTTCCGACAGCCAACTCAAAATTAATTGATTGACTTTTTCGGGATGTTCATCGTGGGGACAGTGACCGGCTTTGGCAATCGGATAAAATTGGGTATTATTTCCCATTTTAGCTCTTTCTTGGTAAATTACCGAACCAGCGATCGGTGTCCAAGGGTCATCCTCTCCCCAGAGTACCAATAAAGGGCGATCGATTGGCGGTAATAATTCCTGGGGAGAAGGTCCGGGGGGTGCTGTCAACACCGATGCAAACACTCCCCACGCACCCGCATCACAGGAGGGTTGATAGAGAATTTCGACTAATTCCTCGGTAATCGCGGTATGGTCGCGATAAACCTGTTTTAAGGTGTTACGGATGCGATTTTTCTGCCTTACCTGTTCAAAAATAAACTTTCCTGTCACGGGAGAACTAACTAAACCGGTAAAGGCAGCCATGATTAAACGCAAAGGGAAATTTAATTCTTCGGGACGATGGTTTAATCCTCCAGCACAGTTAATAATTACTCCTCCGGCAGTGATTTCGGGAGATTCTGCCATCAGCATTAAGCTAATCAGTCCCCCGATGGAATTACCGACAAATACGGTCGGTTTTGCGATTTTTTCCCGCCAAAAGTCTTGTATTTGCCGCAGCCAAAGGTTGAGACTATAATCTAAAGCGGGCTTATCCGCACCCCCAAATCCCAAGAGATCTAGGGCATAGACTTGATAGCCATTTTCCGCTAAAACGGGGATATTTTTGCGCCAATGACCGATAGATGCCCCAAAACCGTGAATTAATACTAGGGGTTGTCCTTCTCCCCGCACGGTGTAGGGGATGGTGTGACCTTGCCATGTCCAAGACAATTGTTCTAAGCTAGTCGCAGTGATCGGAGATTGTAGTGCCATTGTATGAAGTTTTATTAAGTGATATTTAAATTATAGAGTAAAAATCAGCCGAGAATTTATGCCACAACGCCAGACTTTTACCAATAACTCGATGGCAATTTCCTATTTACAATGGAGCGATCGAGGTATGCCTCTATTATTATTGCACGGCATGGCGGATCATGCTTTGGTTTGGTCAAGTTTGGGCGATTATTTAAGCTCAAATTATCAAGTTATTGCCCCAGATTTGCGGGGACATGGGGAAAGCGGTAAACCAGCAACGGGTTATCACTTTCAGGATTATATCAGCGATTTAAGGGCTTTAATTAATCATTTAGGTTGGACGCAAGCACATATTTTAGGTCATTCTTGGAGTGCTAAAATAGCGGCAATTTGGGCAACTCAACAGCCGGAAGTATTTAAGAGTTTAATTTTAGTCGATCCCTTTTTTATCGATAAAATGCCTAATTGGATTAGGATAACTTTTCCAATTCTCTATCAAGTTTTGCCCTTTTTAAAGATTACTCGCTCCTTTGATAGTTATCAGAGCCTAGAAGCGATCGCTCGTCAATTAAAACAATATAAAGGTTGGTCAAATTTACAGCAAGAGGTGTTTAAAAATGCCATTGAACAAAAAGCGGATGGCAGTTGGAGCAGTAAATTTACTTTATCGGCACGCGGGGAAATTTTTGAGGATGTCATGGGGTTTGCTGGATTAACTAAAGCTTTAGATATTCCCAGTTTATTAGTCCTTCCCCAACAGGGATTAAATCGCACTGCTTGGCAAATTCAATCCTATAAAAAGTATTTAACTTCTCTAGAGATTAAAAAAATACCGGGTAATCATTGGGCATTTTTAGGGGAACCTGAAACTTTTAATCAAGCGGTGGCCGAGTTTTTATCTGTTCAGGAAAATGACGATGTTTAATTAGAAGGTAATTGAGTTAATTTTAAGCTGGATTACGCTGCCCTAAGTAGGTAGGTATTAAAAACTTTCAGCTCCCCCCCTTATCAAGGGGGGATTAAGGGGGGATTAAACCTAAAATCCATTTTTAATTTAATTATAACCAGCTACTTAACACCCTAAGTTTATATAAATTTCTTCGGCAATCTTCCTGCTACCTCCAGATTCTCCCACTCTAATTTTACCATTCTCTAAACATCTGTGTAAATAACGAGAATCTGCCAAAATATCGACAATTTTAACCGCAGCATTTTTAAATAAATTCACCTCCGTGGGTTTCTTTCCAATAGTTATCACCGATTCCCCTAATAAGCGCATTTGTGCCTCAGCAAAAGGGTAGGTAAATTGGGGACCAAATCCGGGTATTTGTAGGACGGGTTTTCCTAATCCTACCGCTTGTTCTACTGCTGTCCCCGCCATGGCTAAACAAGCGTCACAATGGTGTAGAATATCGGCAAAAGCATCACGATAACAGTACAATAAAGCCCCATTTTTCTCTAGTTTTCCCGCTCCTAAATAATGCCATCCCTCTTGTTTACCTAAATTTTCTAAGTCGGTTTCTCTGATGCTAGGAATGATAGCAGCCCGAAACTGCATCGGTTTAATTTTAACTATTTCCTCACAGACTTGTAACTGTAAAGCTAAATTACTCAAAGCTTCGGGTAAACGACTCCCCGCTAATAAAGCAATCATGGGAATTTGACTATCTAATTCTAAATCTTTACCCGTTGGTGTTAAGACATCCATAATCGGATAGCCAGCAAAAATCGCTTTTTTAATACCCCGATTTTGTAAATCTGTTGCTGTATATTTATCCCTGGTAAAAACCCTCAAGCAATTCTTCGATCTTAAACATAATTTTGTCAGTAAAGGTAATTTAATTGTACCTTCATAATAACTGGAAGTAGAAACAATAAAAGCCACAAAAGGACGACCAGTTAAACGAGCGATCGCAATCGGCACTATATCCCCCACTGCTATCAATAAATCACAATTCTTACTAACTTTAAAAGCTGCCTGAATTTGTTTAATAGTTAGACCAATTAATCCCGCTCCAATATCTTTAATCCAATTAAAGGGATTAGTATAAATAATTCCCCCCGATGGCATAGTGGCAGTGGGTGCAATGATTGGTACTGGCAATTTTTGATAAGCTTTTCCCTCTCCCACTAAAGGCAAAGCAGCTATAGATAATTGGGGCTGAATTTTTTGTAATTCTCCCACAATTAAACTAGCATTTAAATCCTCGCCATGACCATTACTAAGAAATAAAACCTGTTTAAGCATCGATTTCGTATCCTCTCTATTCCCTTGCCGCCAAAGAAACCGCCACCGTCACCGATTTTGCTTCTATTTGCTTGCTGACTAGCAAAATCTCGCCCATTTTTAAAGCGGCGGCTTCGGCGACGCTAGGGGTTCCCCCTTGCTTGTTGACAATGGCTGAGGGATTGGGGACATTAATATCTCTCAACTCCTCGGCAGTAAAGGTTTTTAGGGGTAATCCTTTCTCCTGACAGTAGGCAATTAAACCCCGTTCATCAGCTTTGATGTCAAGGGTGGCGATACCAGCAATAGCGGCTAAAGAGAGGTGATAACGCTGAAAAACAGCCCTAATTGCCCTATCTATGACCGCTTTCTCCGTCCCACGGATGCAACCTATGCCTAGCCATAATACTCGTCCATGCCATTGCACTTTTGCCCCGGAAGAATCGGCGGGTGAGTGGAAAGCAGGGGAAGCGCCAGTCATCATCGGTGTTGCCTCTAATTGTTGCGGGATTAGGGTTGCCAACGGGGAGAATCACCTTGGGGCTGTTTGGTCAGCTAAAAAACATTTAAGAGAGCCTTCATAAATTAATGTAAAGAAGATGGATTGTTTCTCGCCGCTCCCCGATACCTTTTTAACAGGATTGATTTTTCTAATACATCTGTGCTACTAGGGCGCAGATTCTGCGCCCTAGATACCTTACTATCCTAGCGGGTTAAGGCCGCGCCTCTTGCGTATAAAGTGCGGGCATAATCGGTCCAAGTACCCTGGCCCCAATAACGGAAACAACTGGTTTGCACGAGCAAATTATAAAGCAGTGCCTCCAGATAATCTGGCCGTCGGGTAAAACTAGGATCCGCCTGTACTAAAGGATCATATTTCTCGTGGAATTGAGCGCTTAATTGGTTCATCGGTTCGAGGACATTTTCGTAACCGCGCACCCAACTGAGATCATTTGTCCAAGATGCCCCATCCATGCTAAAACGGTAGTCGGACTGTTTTAACTCAGCGATCGCCTGTTCTACCGCTTCCGGGGTAGCGGCATCCGGATTAACTCGCTGCCAGATTTTATGCTGGTGTACGGCTTGAATTGGGGGATAATCTTGGGGATTAACGCCAGCAGCCTCGATTAACTCCAGATATTCCGTGCCGTTAAATCCTGCCACACTGGAACCCCCCTGCATTTCCCGCCAAGGATTGGGAAAATCGCGAGGAAATTCATTCATCATCACGCCACCATTTTCACCGTCGGCAATCTGGGAACCTAGGGAAGGAACCCAAACGCCGCCGATTTGCTGTTTACCTCGGCATTTGGCCTCGTGGTAGGGTTGCATTTGGGCAACTAATTTGGTGTCGGAACCCTGGGTTTTAATCAAAGCAGTAATCGCAATCACTTCCCCGCGAGAATTACGGGCCACCAGGCGATTAGGAATATATTTTTGTTCCTGACTCAATCCCGAACCGTCGAGATTTTCCACCGAGTGTTCCTGTACCAATAACCAACGATAGCCGCATTCTTTCAGGGCTTTAATATACTCGTAGAGGGTATCGGGATGGTTAGGAAGGTGCATTTCCGGGGGAGAGAACCCTTTGACTCGTTTCAGAGCATCCGGGCCAAAAATCGAGGCAAAATAGGTTTGCCATGCTTGCATCTGTAATTTTAGATCAGGAATCGGTGTGGAAGGAGCCACCGCATGACTCCACATCGTTCCCAACCATTCCACATAGGGTTGATATTGACTGTTACAGGTGATTAATTTGAGTTTATCGAGGATATCCTGCCGTCCCATCTGCACCAAACCCCAGAGGAGATTGCCGGAATAATCGAGCATAATCCGGGGATTACAGCCTTCCGCCACCAATTCCGGGATAAAATCGCCCATGCGACTGTAACACCAAGCAAAAACACTGGCATTATGGTTATCGCCATCCCCTTGATTCTCGAACATATGCTGGAGATTGCAGATTAATTCCCCGTTAACACCCGCCGGGATGGTGGGTTGGTGCATATGCAAGGCACAGGCAAAACCAGCCTTAATATTGTCTAATTTGAGATTTGTTGTCGGTAAAAAGATCGGATCATCGTGATTAACAATCGCCGCGATTTCCTGTTCCCAACCGCAAATAGTCGGTAGTCCGGGGCGGATTTCCGTGATAGGGTTCGATTTCGATGATACGGGTGTAGCGATCATAATTTTTCAGGCGAATAGATTGAGATAGTTTGTCCCCACTCTCCCAGGGACAACTTTTTTGACTGGCAACAGGTCACTCCTGACTGTTCACTGCTAACTGAGCTAAGAGTGCGGACTTGATCCTATCCCATTTATACTGGGAGTAACCCCCTCCAGACACAAGCCTTCGTAACTCGTTAAAAATCAAGATGATTCTTTACTGAACTTAACCGATCCTCGCACTATGATACAAACAACTATCCGCCCTTTTACCTGTAAATTTTAACCATGTTCTCGGCGACTACCGAAATTCTTGTTATCTTCTTCCTCATCCTCCTCAATGGAGTCTTTGCTCTCTCGGAAATTGCCATTGTCTCGGCGCGCAAAGTCCGTTTGGAACAATTAGCCAGAGATGATCGAAGGGCGGCGGTGGCCTTAAAATTGGCCAATGATCCCAATCAAATTTTATCGACGGTGCAGATTGGCATTACCCTCGTGGGAATCTTTGCCGGGGCCTACGGAGGAGCGAATTTATCGGTCAGTGTGGCGCAATTATTGGCGCAAGTTCCCGTTTTAGCCCCCTATAGTCAAGCTTTGGGATTAGGATTAGTGGTGTTAATTATTACCTATCTATCCCTGGTGGTGGGGGAATTAGTGCCGAAACGGTTAGGTTTAAGTAATCCTGAAAAAATCGCTATCCTCGTTGCTGATCCTCTCAATAGGTTATCAAAAATTGTTTCGCCCGTTGTCCATCTTTTGAGTCAATCAACTAATCTGATTCTCGGTTTGTTGGGGATTAGCGGCAATAATAATGATTCCCCCATTACGGAGGAAGAATTAAAAATTATGCTTAAACAGGGAACCGAAGCGGGAACCTTTGAGGAAGCAGAACAGGATATGGTGGAAAGGGTGTTAGGATTAAGCGATCGCCGAGTCAGTCAGATTATGACCACGCGTCCAGATGTTGTTTGGTTAGATTTGGAAGATAGTGCCGAAATTAACCGCCAGAAGCTAATTGAGAGCAATCATACCCGTTTTCCTGTGTGTCAGGGCAGTTTAGATGAGGTTTTGGGGGTAATCGAAGTCACAGACTTATTAGCGGATTGTTTAACCGGTGAAAGTTTCGACCTAACGAAGGATTTACAACAGCCGCTTTTTGTGCCGGAAAGCACTAGGGGTTTAAAGGTTTTAGAATTGGTGCAGCAAAGTGGTCATCATATTGCCTTGGTAGTGGATGAGTACGGGGTGATTCAAGGATTGGTGACGCGCCAGGATATTTTAGAGGCAATTGTCGGCGATTTACCCCAATTAGATAATATTGAAGATGCTCAGATCGTGCAGCGGGAAGATGGTTCTTGGTTGATCGATGGGACAGTGGCGATCGAAGATTTTAAAGAATTATTTGAAATCAGTGAATTACCCGGGGAAAAACAGGGCAATTATCACACTTTAGGGGGTTTTATTATTACCCATCTTGGTAGGATTCCGGGGGCTGCCGATCATTTTGAATGGCAAAGGTTGCGCTTGGAAGTGGTGGATATGGACGGTAATCGCGTCGATAAGGTGTTAGTCACGCTCTTGTTGGATGATTTGTAAGTAATTGTTAGTAAACATCTAGATTTTTTCAAGCTTGTGAAGACCGATACAATTTTTTATCAACTCTTGCAAACCTTTCCGTGGTTAATTTTTGAATTACCGGGAGAATCAACCCAGAAAGCTGAAAATTATCAATTTTCCTCCCGAGAAATCAAAGAATTAGCGCGTCGTTTTGACGGTATTTTTTTACCGACCACAGCAGCACCGGAACTAATTATTTACTTTGTTGAAGTGCAATTTCAGGATAAAAGTGATTTTTATTGGCGATTTTTAACAGAAATTGTCATCTATCTCAATCAGTATAAACCCGTTCAGGATTGGATAGCTGTAGCTTTATTTGCCTCCAGGAATCTGGATAATAACTTTCCCTATCAACTGCGGGGATTTGAGATAACGGGACAGATCAGACCTATTTATTTAGATGAATTAATCGATAGTCCGGCTCCGTCTCTGGGTTTAGGAATTATTCAGTTAATTGTCGCTACACCCCAATTAGCACAGCAACGAGGAAAACCACTTTTAGAAAAAGCGATCGCTGAAATTGATGATCTAGTTTTCCAGCAAAAAGTTGTAGAATTAATTGAAAGAACCTTAGCCTATAAATTTACTAATCTTAGTCGTGCGGAGTTAGAAGCTATGTTCGGATTAGATGATCTCAGACAAACTCGACTTTATCAAGAAGCTAAAGAAGAAGGTCGTGAAGAAGGTCGTGAAGAAGCTAAAACTGAAGCGATCGCTGGTTTACTAGCTTTAGGTTTAAGTATAGAACAGATTGCCACTGCTTTGCAATTAGAACTTACCAAAGTACAAGAGACAGCAGCAAAATTATCCTCCCAAAATTAGAGGGGTAAATTATCAAGTTTCTCCCTGATTTTACCCTATTCATTCATATTACGATAGGTAGCCACTGCCGAGGGAGAAATGCGATTGAGGTAACGGAAAATCCAATATTTTAAGACTGTATCCAAGATAACGGGAAAAGTGGCGATAAAGAGAAAATTAAACTCGCGATTTTCCGGTAAACCGAAATGACGACTTAACCCTTCTAGGATCACTTCCCAACCGTGGGGAGAGTGGAAACCGACAAATATATCGGTAAAGAGAATAATTAAAAAAGCTTTAGCTGAATCGCTAAGATTATAGAGAATGCCATCAAGAAAAGACTTGACAATCTCGATTTCCCGACGACTAAAAGCGATAACAAAACCAAAGGCAATCAGGGAACAAATATCGGCGAAAATATTAGCGATCGCATTTAAACCTCGTTGGCGAAATTCTTCACTTAGTACCGCCGCTTTTTTAGTAATTTCTCCCTCGATTTCTTCGTTAGATAATTTGGGTGCTAAACCAATCATACCTCGAAAATGTAAAGCTTCCTCAAATCTTCTCAATTCCGAAAAAGCTTCTTCTTCTAAATCCTGATTGATAAAAATAAACTGTTCCTGTTGTTGGAAATATTTATTAACCAAGGGGGTAATCAGGAAAGTTTTGGTTAATTGCTGGGTTAATAAAGGAACAATAATTAACAGTAAAATAAACTTGAGGGAAATGGCTGTTTTATAACGAGAATTGCGAAATTTCTTTAAAACTGCCTCCTCCGATTCCTCCGCTTGGGGATCAATTTCCTGTTTAATGCGATTAAAAGTGTTGACAAAAGAACGGGGCAAAACCCCCGGTTTTTCCGTAGCTTTTTGGGATTTATTGCTTTTGATTATTTCCTCATCTTCAATACTACCCGCCGCTAAAAAAGAGCGATTCCTGGAAGTTTTATTTTTGGCTGTTTCCTGCTCAAAATTTCGGTTCTGGAGACTTTTGGGGACATCTTCAATATCTTCTTGCCAATAATTATCTTGATATTTTCCGATAATACTATCGATAAACTGAAGTTTTTTCAGACAAACATCTGTGGTGACAGTAATCACCCCATTATTAATTGTCGGTTGATTGGGTCCGAAGGTATTAACGATCGAGCGACTAGCTTTAAACTCCGTCAATCTGACTTTAATTTTTTGCAGATAACCTTTAACTTCTGCGATAAAATAGGAATTAGTGCTGCTGCCATAATTCGAGAATTCATTCGCCACTTTTCGCCCTTGAAAATGCTTGTCTTCTATCTCCTTAATCTTTAAAGCCGCATGATACGCCTCATCTAAAGAACGTTCAGGAGTTTGTAATAACCATTGATTAACACCTTGCAAAATCCGATTAAGATTCATAGGAAACAATTACTTCCACAAGGAAAAAAGCTAGAGTACCGATAAGTCATCTTAACAAATACAATCCCGAAAAAACGATGTCAATCATACCAATTTGGATCGAAGGTGGGACGCGATCGGGAAAAACCACCGCTTTAGTCGGGGAATTTCGGCGCTGGGTTGTTTCTCAACGTCAGTCCCAGGATTCATTGTATCTCGATCGACCGAAATCATCGCCCCTTCCCCGATCGATCTTAGTTTTCGCTGCCAACGATGATAAGAAACGGGAATTAGCCGATCAATTGGCCCTTGCTGTTAAGGGTAGCTATCCGATTCTCTGCAAAACCCCTTTAGGTTTTCTCACCGATGAAGTCATCCTGTTTTGGCCGTTAATTTTCGAGTTTTTGGGGCTAAAAGCGCAATTTCCCCGCCGATTACACCCAGAAACGGAACAGGAACTCGCCACCCGTCTCTGGCAACCAGCGATCGCTAAATTCTTCCAGCCTACCAGCATAAATGAATATCGTTTCGTCCGTCAAGTTCTCGATTTGTTACAATTAGCCGGCGCTAGTGGTGTTCCCGCAGAAAAGATACCCGAAAGATTAGCCGACGGATTATCAGAAACAGATTTAAAACGAGTTTTAGCGATTAATGAGCAGGAAACACCAGAAAAAGTGGGAGAATTAATCATTCAATGGCGTGATTGGTCTCTAGAACGTGGTTTATTAAGTTATGGTATCATCTACGAACTCTATTGGCGCTATTTATTTCCTGATAGTCGTTATCAGCAGCAACTATTAAAACGCTTCCGGGGAGTTTTTGCGGACGATGTGGACGATTATCCGGCTATTGCCAAGGATTTACTCAGTTTTTTCCTCGATCATGATTGTTTTAGCGTTTTTACCTACAATCCCCAGGGAAAAATTCGCTTAGGATTAACTGCCGATCCCGATTATCTACAAAAATTAGCGGCACGCTGTCAAATTATGCCATTATCTACCACTAACGGGTTAGCCGCTCAGTTTAGCGAGACGATTCTCTCCTTAGTCAGCGAAGGTAACTATCTTGGCAATCTTCCCGATCAATTCATCTCCCTGCAAACCACCTCTCGCGCTGAATTGTTACGGAAGACAGCCACAGCTATTATTCAAGCAGTCAAGCAAGGAGCAGTAAAACCCGAAGAAATCGCCGTTATTGCCCCCGGTTTAGACGAAATCGCCCGTTATAGCCTGATGGAAATTTTAACCGGTGCCGGGATAGCCGTTCAACCCCTCAACGAACAACGACCCCTGATCAGTTGTCCTCTGATTCGGGCATTATTGACCCTTCTCGCCCTTGTTTACGAAAATTTGGGGCGTTTAGCCCCCCAAGAGGCCATAGCGGAAATGCTGGTGATTTTTAGCCGTTATCGCTGGGATGAAGAACGAAATTTAATTCCCGATATCGATCCAGTTCGCGCCGGATTAATTGCCGATCATTGTTATCAAGTGCATCCAGAAAATCCCCGCTTATTAGCGATCAAAACTTTTCCCCGTTGGGATCGCTTAGGACAAAAAGCTTGTACTGCCTACGAAAGAATTTGTCACTGGATCGAAGGGATGAAAAAACGGCAGCAGCAAGCGAAACTTTTCCCGATTTTTGTCTTAAATCAAGCGATCGAACAATTATTAAACGATGGGGAAAATTTGCCCTTCGATCACTTGGCAGCTTTGCGAGAATTAATGGAAACTGCCCAACATTTTTGGGAGATTGATCGCCGTTTGTGTGAGAGTGAACCCTCTTTTCAAAGTCCCAGCGACACTATTAATCAGTTTATCCAACTTTTGCGCCGTGGTACAATTACCGCTAATCCCTATCCTGTGCGACAATTTATTAAATCTTCCTCGGCAGTTACCCTAGGCAATATCTTTCAATATCGTTCTTTTCGTTCTAGTCATCGTTGGCATTTTTGGCTAGATTGTTCCTCTCCACTCTGGGAACAAGGAGGTGCTGCTACTCTTTTTGCTGCGCCAATTTTTTGGCGAGAAAGTCCCTATCAACGCTGGACAACAGAAGCAGAATTAGAGGAAAATCAGGCCCGTTTACAGAGAGTTTTAAGGGATTTATTGGCAAGGGTAAGCGAAAAAGTTATCCTCTGTCACAGTGATTTAAGTGTATCGGGAACCGATCAAACTGGACAACTTTTATCCTTAGTACAAGCGGCAAAAGAATATAATTACAGCGTTTCTCATCAAGATGAAGTATAACCTAAGTTGCTATTAAGGAAAACTTCCTATCTCACCATCACCAATGCAGCCTGGCGATGGATAATAGAGAGAACCCTGTCTTGGTTGCATAAATCTAGAGGATTATGTGGGAATTAAGTAAGTAGTTATAATTAAATTGAAGATAGATTTTGTCTTTGATCCCCCCTTGATAAGGGGGGTGACGATAGGCGGGGGGAGCTGACAGTTTTTAATACCTAACTACTTAATCCCTTTCAGGTAATCCCTAGAATTAATAGTAACAATCTCACCCCCCCTTATCCTGATCGGTTAGCCAAAAATTGTCACCTTTCCGATTTAACCCTCTGCTAACCAGCGCACGGCATCCTTAGCGTGGTAGGTTAAGATAATATCGGCACCCGCCCGTTTAAAGCTGGTTAAAGTCTCTAAAGTCACCCGTTTTTCGTCAATCCAGCCATTTAACGCCGCCGCTTTAATCATTGAATATTCCCCCGATACATTGTAGGCAGCCACGGGTAAATTAGTCATTTCCTTGATTCTCCAGATAATATCCAGGTAAGATAGAGCAGGTTTAACCATTAACATATCTGCTCCCTCTAATAGGTCTAATTCCACCTCTTTTAAAGCTTCCCTGGCATTACCCGGATCCATTTGGTAGGTTCTGCGATCGCCGAATTGGGGGGTAGAATCGGCGGCATCCCGAAACGGACCATAATAGGCAGAGGCATATTTAGCCGTATAGGAAAGAATCGGTGTATCACTATAACCCGCCTCATCCAATCCTTGACGAATTGCCTGCACAAAACCATCCATCATTCCCGAAGGTGCAATGATATCCACTCCCGCTTTTACCTGAGAAACGGCGGTTTTTTGCAATAATCCCAGAGTAGGATCGTTTAATACCCTGCCGGTTAAATCTCCCGTTTGCAGATAACCACAATGACCGTGGTTGGTATATTCACACAAACAAGTATCGGCGACAATGAGTAGATCGGGAACTGCCTCTTTAATTGCTGTGGCCGCTTTTTGGACAATACCATGATCGTGCCATGCTCCCGTCGCCTCTGTGTCTTTACTTTCCGGCAGCCCGAATAAAATAATCGCTGGAATTCCTAAATCCCGCACTTCCTTGGCTTCATCAACAATTTTATCGATTGATAATTGGTACACCCCCGGCATCGATTTCACTTCCTGGGCAATACCTTCCCCCGCCGTGGCGAAAAGAGGATAGATAAAGTCATTGGCTGTCAAGACGGTTTCACTCACCAGACGGCGCATTTGAGGGGTTTGACGCAGACGACGGGGGCGATGAATAGGAAACATAGTTTTTTGTGATTAAATCGGGAATCTGGTCTCGATTCTTTAGTTTAAATCTTTGCTGAGGATGAACACAAATCAATTCAGCCAGCTGCTGGCTGCCGGCAGCTATAGGCAATATTTAGTTATTTTGAGCTTAATCAAACTATTTAGGTCATTTTTGACCTAATAAACCTCTATCGTCGTTTTGAGGGCGAAAAATCAGCAATTTGACTAAAATTTAATCTTTATAGCGATCAATTTTGCTGTCGCCACCACCTCCTCTCTTTACAAAACTTTACCTCATCAGTTTTCAGTTCACCGATGGCTCTCTTGGATAGAGGTGCAAGCGTTCACTGATTACTGTTTACTGTTCACTGTTCACTGACTCCCAAATCCCATCTCCATTTGGGAGAAGGATCGTTTATTCTAGGAAGTAAGAGCGATCAATTCAGGATTTTTGCTATGGTCAACTTAGGTGATTTAGTCAAAAAAGCAGTTTATTTGGGTGTAGGCATTGCCGCTTATGCCGCCGAAAAAGCTGAAGTAAATTTACAAGAATTAAGAAATCAAGCCCAAAAATTAGCCGATGAGATGATTGCTCGCGGCGAAATAAACGCGGAAGAAGCGCGCAAATACGTCGATGAGTGGGTGAAACAGGCACAACAGCAAACCGTAGAAGGTAACGAATCTAATATTCCCCATGAACCCCGACGGATAGAAATTATTGAAGATGAGGAGGACACCAAAGCAGCTGATCCCAAAGTAGATGAATTGCGGCAAAAGGTGGAACGTCTTCAGGAGGAATTACGGAAACTGCAACAGGATTAAAACCTAGATTTTAGGGATAAATAACTAATTATTACCAGACAAGGGATGCAAGTATAAACATGGACGATTGGCAGAAGGATTTTTGGGAAGTGATCGAAACTGTGGCACTGGGAATTGAAACTTTTTTCCAAGAAGTAGCCCAAACTATCGAAGAAATTAATGAGGAGATTATCATCGATCTGGAACAGTTTATTCAAGAGGTTTTACCCCAGGAATTAGAAGAATTTTTTAACTCCGATCAATCCCCATTTTCGGAATTAGATGAACCCTCGGATTTTACCCTCACTCCTAAGGTTAACCCCGATCCTAACACCCATGCTGCTTGTATCGGTTGCCGTAATTATCACGGTTATATCTACGGAGGCAATCTTCTCGTCTGCGGTTTCCATCCCTACGGTTGGGATAGTGATAGTTGTCCCGATTGGCAAGCAGAGGATTAATTATTTTTCTATAAAATCAGGTAGGGTTATTATCCCTACCCATAACTTTTATCTCAAAGCAATTATCCGTCATTTTTAGTTAAGAATTACCCTTGGGAGCATGGTAAGGTTCAGAATCAAAAGGCTGCATCCCCACATCGGGATATTCATCATTGTTGGGACTAAAAATGCGAGCGAAAGCCTCTGTTAGGTACTGGACAAAATTGTGTAATGTATCCTTGATATTCATTGCTTTTCTCTCCGACTCTCGACAACAATCTCTTTTTCGGATCAGGTTGATTCACCCCTCCATCCCCATTATCTGTCCAGAATCTCATCAATTGTTGACTTTTGAGATAATTCTTGAATAATCTTCATAAGACTTTATATTTTTTCTTGTTTATCTAAACTTTTATAATAATTCTTGTCTTTTTGTAAAGGAAAGATTATTCAATTAAATCGCTGAACAGATATTTGATTGTTGTCCAGAAAACACCGTATCTTTGTTGATCATCTAAGCATAAATATCCATTGACAAAAACTTTTCATTGAGCATTATCTATCTCCTCATCCAAAAAAAGCTCGATGGCTTTCTGACGAAGTTCTTTAATTTTGTTGAGGTTTAATCCCAACTTTTCGATAGTATTAAAAGATGGGGTCACTAAAATAGATTCAGATAAATAGTTAATCGTGAATATAAGCTTTTTACAGTTGTTTTTTTTCGGGGCGATCTCGCTAACCCTAACTTTCACCCTCGGCTATGTTAGCCTGAGAGCGATCTCGCGCTTTACCGTCAAGGAATGTATGGCCCTTGCTGGTGCTTGGGGAATGGCTTTACAATCAGCGATCGCTTTCGTTAATTTTCTTTGTGGCTTTTCCGGAAGAACTTTTTTCCTGTTAGCGACGGCTGGTTTATTTATTATCTCTCTATGGTTACTGACGCGACAATTGTGGCAAGCGGAAGAAAGAGAAAACTATCGATGGCTATACCTAGCGATCTTGTTCTGGCTCGTCCTGCTAGGGATGCAATTCTTCGTCGTGCTTTACAGTGGGGGATTTTACTACGGGGATTGGTGGATGCACTTCGATATCGCTCAAATTTTTTTGGGACTTCAGAAAACCGATACGGTTTACTTTGGAACTTATAATGTTACTTCTAGAACTCCTTTATTCAATCTATTTTCCAGTTATTATCTGGCACTTTTAGAAAATTCATTTGCGGTTTATCAAATTACTGCGATTTTACCAGGAGTATTCCTGACCCTCCTAATCCCTCTCTTTCTGCGTCCGTCGTTAATTCCGTTAGCCTTTTTCCTCGTGGCTTTCAGTCCCTATTTGAGTAATATGATCACCTACCCGTGGCCGAAGGTATTGGCCACGGTCTATATCTTAACCGGCATCTATTTCTATCTCGACTTGAGAAACAATCCCCGCACAAGAGTCTATTCGCCTTCCTGGATTGGCTGTGGAGTTAGTTGGGGATTAGCTTTTCTCAGTCATCCTTCTGCCATACTCTATGTGATCGCCCCGATCATCGATAATCTCTGGGTAAATCGTAAAAATTTAGCTCTTGTAGTCCGTCAGTTATTTTTTCCATTAATCCTAATGATCGCCGTGTGTCTTCCCTGGTATTTATGGGGAATCTCTCACTTCGGTCTCGCTTCTATCTTCCAGACGGCAATGGGAACGACGGGGGGGGCGACCGCGAGCGTTAGAATTTCCGATGCTTTCAACAATGCCTGGTCCAGCGTTTATCCCCTAGAACTTTCCGACGCGGTTCAAGATCGAATCCAGAAAGGCCCCGGAGAGGGGAGCGAGCTTTACATCTTACGCTATCGGCTGTGGAATTCATGGTTTCGCTTGTATTTTAGTGTTTTAGCCGGCTCTATAACGATAACCCTGAGCGCCGTCCTTCTGACGGTTTTCGGGAAACGAGTTTTCGGAAAAGTTAAGGGTAAACCTTTGTTTCCCAGATCATTTTTAGTATCGGTACTCGCGAGCGGTTTTTTGGGAGGTTGTTTCCTGCAACCCGGATTTCATCGCGGGGGAATTATCGGCGAGAGTATGACTCCTATCGTGGTTCTGTTGCTCTTGATCGTTACCGAATATCTGGCCATGTTACCCGTGAGACTGAAACAGTTAATTATCTTCACTATCGTGGGAGAGTTCGTTCTTTCTCGGGGGATTCACTTGTTATTTCTCGGTGCGGAAAAAACGGTAGTTTGGGATGGAAATGCCGATCTAAAAACTAACTATAGTTTACAATTCGCCCGGGATATGATCGGTACTCTGATCGGCTTATTTATGGCGATAGTTGCTTTAATCATTTTCCTGGTGATCGGTTGGAAAACCGTATCGGAAGGCGGTGATCCTGGAGAATCCTTGCAATAACGATTTCCCTTTGCGGGCGATCAATTTTTTGCAAGCAGGATTAGCAATCAATAGAACTGCAAGTGAAATCAATCGAGTGACCGAAAAACCATTTTTATTTTGCTACTCCTTATCATTCTTGGGAGTTAATCGTACTATTAAAAAGGGATTTAGTATCATACCCTATTGACAATTGGCAAATTGTGTGGGCATTTCAAGTGATACCAGTCAATCAGAATAGTTATACTAAATCCCTTGAGTATAGGCTACTTATAAGAATAGGCACTCATGCAAGAGGGGCAATAAATAATCAGTTTTTAATAACCAGATTTAGTATGACTATCGTACCCCGAATGGGGTATTCTCTGAAAATAGATCAGACGGTGATGCTATTCAGACTTGAACCGGCGGTTTATCCTTGAAGTTCAGTAATTTGCCGTTGTTTTTCATTGATTTTTGTATCGGCAAGATTTGCTTATATTTGAGATAATTACTAGAGAATGACTCTCCAATAATTGCCAGTAAAACTTAGATAGGGTTAAGAGACAGTAGGACAAGGAATAGAAAAAAATATCGACCAGAGAAATAATATCTAGTTTTGGCACAGAACCAGATAGTTATAATAGAACTCTTGCAAATTAATTATATGTTATAATGATTGGTTAACTAATTTTCCCAAAAAAATTAGTTAATCAGTACATTCGTCCTGAATGAAAACTTGAAGTTTAACTTTTAACTCAAAACTCTTTAGAGCTGCTTTAATT
>NZ_JADBTX010000013.1:0-9138 GCF_020245945.1 Microcystis sp. M015S2 | reverse complement strand
GCACTTCTTCTTGGGTGCATGGCCGGTAATCGGTATCTGGTTTACGGCGATGGGTGTAAGCACCATGGCGTTTAACCTCAACGGTTTCAACTTCAACCAGTCGATTCTCGATTCTCAAGGTCGTGTAATTGGTACTTGGGCTGATGTGCTGAACCGCGCTGGTATCGGGATGGAAGTAATGCACGAGCGTAATGCACATAACTTCCCCTTAGACTTAGCTAGTGGTGAACAGGCTCCTGTGGCTCTGATTGCTCCTGCTATCAATGGTTAATTCCTAGTCTGAACAAGAAGGCACTCCCGCGAGGGGGTGCTTTTTTGTTGTTAGAATTGGGGAACAATGAAAAACGCTGCAAAATGCTTATTCTCAAACAATCATCATTATGACCGCTCTCACTGGAAAATATACTCTTAGTCAATATTTTGAGCAGGAAATACAATCCCAAACTCGTCATGAATATCTGGATGGAAAAATTATTGCTATGACAGGAGGAACACCGACTCATAATCGCATTATTAGTAATTTATTAGTGGCTTTATATACTGGACTAAAGAATCAACCCTATGCCGTTTTTGTCACCGATCAGCGTTTATGGATACCTGAGCGTCGAATTGCTACCTATCCCGATATTATGGTAATGTCTGAACCCCTTAGTTATCAAGAAGGACGCAAAGATACTTTAATTAATCCTGTTTTAATCGCTGAGGTTTTGTCTGCTGCAACGGCAAGTTACGACAGAGAAGAAAAGTTTGCCGCTTATCGAACCATTGCAACTTTTCAGGAATATTTATTGATTTCTCAGGAAAAATGTTATATTGAACATTTTCAAAAGGAAGGCGATCTTTGGTTGTTTACAGCTTATGAATCTGATAGGATAATTCATTTAAACTCTTTGCGGGTTGAGGTGGAGATAGCAGATATTTATAACAAGGTAATCTTTAGTTAAAGCTTTTAATTTGAAGCTTTTGTTATCATTAAACTAGACTAATATTGGTCAGGAGTTAACTTTATGATATCCCCTCAAATTATTGAACTGGAACAAAAGTTACGAAATTTTTCGTTTGAAGATAAACAATGGTTATTAGAACAGTTACACAAGCATTTAGAAGTTTTAAAAGAAAATGTAAATAGAAAACAGGCCAAAGATTTGATTATGGAAACATTAAATGAGGTTCAAAATATGCCCGATAATTGTTATCATGAAGTTTGGCAAAAATTTGATGACGCTTGTGTGAGAATTTCAGGAAACTTAGAAGAATCTGATTTACTATGATGTTTGCTCAAGATTCACCTCTTGTTATTCTTGATACTTCGGTTTTTCTTTCAGCTTTGTTAAGTAAAAATCCTAACAGTGCGCCTTGTCAAATTATTCGTTATTGGCGGGAGGGTAGATTTAAGTTAGTTATTTCTCCTCAATTATTGGAGGAATTGGTTGAAAAACTATTAGTGAAAAATATTGACAGAAATGATATTAAGGATATTTTAAGGGCTATTTTTTATACTGCTATCAAAATTCAAGGCATTTATCAAGCAACGCTACTCGATCAGGTTGATCCAAATGATAATATGTTTTTGGCAGCCGCTTACTAAATAGGTGCTGATTATCTAGTTTCTTTAGATAAAAAACACATTTTACCGCTAAAGCATTATCATCATACACAAATTTTGTCCCCAAATTTATTCTTACAAGTTTTGCAAAATAGTTAAAGATAAAAATGCGATCGCATCTATTTGTAAAGAGATAATCCTAATCGTTAGGATTTCTTTTAAGATAAGATTTAAACACAGGATTAATAGGAAAATAGGACGAGGTTTCTGATGGTAATTTATCCAGTAAACAGCGTCTTATTAATGACTGAATAGCTGCCCAAAATTCAGATTGAGAAAGGTCAAGATTAGCAGTTTTGGGAAACTTTTCTACCGCTTCAGTTTGATTAGCTAACCAGTGTATCACCTTTTTTTCTGTTGCGGATAAACGCTGTAAATGACATTCGATCAAGTTTTCTATATCCCCTAAATAAATTTCATTGTTCATTTGTTCTAAAAATAGGGATACTTCTCCATCAAATAGTTCAATAATGGTTGAGGAGATGATATTTAACCAGTTAAGATTACCTTGATAAAGTTCGCTCAGTTCCGTCCATTTCTCCTCATTTTTTAAACCGTATTCTTTGAAAATTTCTTCAAATTCTGTTGTTAAACCTTGCAGGTATAAAGTTTTAATTTTATCGGATTTTAAGGTGACAAAATCTCTGGGAAGTTCCCAACTAATTAAAATCCAACAACTTTGATGAGATGTGGTAGCAATTTGCTGAAAAAATTTATGATAATCCTGACAGTCGTTTAAATATTTACCTGCTAATTCCCCCAGTTTAAAAATATTCTGTACATCATCAAGAATAATTAAACAACGATAGGAGCTTAGATAATCTATTATATCAGGTAAGGGGGTTGATAGAGATTGGTTGAAAAACTGTTTTAGATCATCTTTGAGAGCGATTAATTGAGGAATATTTTCCAGACTGCGATAAATAATATAATCAAATTGTGGGGCAATTTCTGAAACTAATTTAAGGGTTAAAGCTGTTTTTCCAATTCCAGTTAACCCATAAATGGTAATTAATCGAGTTTTATTATTTAGCCACTCTTTTAAGGTTGATATTTCTAAGTTACGTCCATACTTACAGTTTAATTCAGGTGCTTTTGTTAGGTTAATTATGGGGGATTGATGATCATTATCTGGGAAATTTGAAGACTTTTTTAATTTGTTTTCTGAGTAGGGGTTATTTTCTCTACAGATATTAACACGACTATTGCTAATATTATTACCATGATGGTTAACAAAGTTATAAATAATAGATGAAGCTTTATTTTCTAAAATAGAACGAACATTAGACTTTTTTATATCTTCTTCAAAAACATCTGATAACAGTTGCCATAACTTCCATGCTTCTTTTTTTATATGGTCATAACTGCGCTGATTATTTTCGGCAATTTTTTCATAATCTTGATGTTCCCAAATACCCTGTAAGATGGATTCTTGCAATGAATCAAGATGTTTACCGGTTTTGTCTAATACCTGTTTATCAGTCCATTCTAAAAGGGTTTGAATATCCATATAAGTAAGCTATAGAACATTTGTATTGCTGGTTGGGATCAGGGAACATATTTTAGTTTTCTTGTTTTTTTATCAGACTAATAATCATTTTACTTTACTCTTGCAAAAGATCAACTATTATTTTATCTCTTTTTGCTCACCTCATCCTATCCGTCCAGATAGGAGAAGATAAGTTTCTAATTTATGAATTGAACCCTGCGCTATATTTAAAAATCTGACATATTCGCTACGGACTACTACGGACTGATGACAACTTTCTGTTAAAACACACCAAGTTGTAATTAGGGGTTGAGAAGAATACTGTGCTAAGGTTTGCTGTGCTATTAGATGATATTGATCTTTATTGTTAAATAAAGCCACCCAGAACCCAGTATCAACGATGATCATATTTAGCTTTTAATCCTTCTTTGAGAACGGATTTATAATTAGTAGAAAGGTCTGATTCTGCACTAATACAACCGATTAATCCAGATTCTTTTAAAATGTCTAGGGTACTTTGAGCTTCAGGGTTTATTTTTGCTGCAATCTCTGGCTTTTTTACCAAAGAATAGCGTTTTTTTAATAACTCAATAAAATCAATCAGTAAGTTTTGTGCTTCTTCAGGTAATTGGTTAATATCTTGTTGAATTTGTTCTAAGTTAATCATTAATTTACCTCCGTTAAGGTTTTTAAATAGGCTGCTAATGTTTAAGCGACTGTTTCTGACATTTAAACCTCCTGATTTGTTTCCGACTGTCACCTGTTACTTAATCGGTTAATATTAATGCCAATGCTTGATTAATAATTTTATTTTTATCAATCATAGCTTCAATTTCTTCGGGTTTATATATACCCTCAAAAGCTTCTAATGCCGCTTGTCTTAAAGCTGAAGAATAAGCATCATCTAAGGTTTCTTTTAATTCTTCTATTGTTAGATAATTTCCTCCAGTTTTACGTCGTTGATTAATGCGTTGAATCTGTCGAACAGAATTAGAAATAGAGGTTTCCCATGAGCGTGTACTGCGTTTTTCTGCTTGCTGTTTAATCAGATGTAATAAGACAATAATACTAAAGCTAAAAATCTTATTGAGCTTATCATCTTTGCTCATTTCTGTCATTTCCTCTACCAAGATTAAGGCATCGGGAACATTGCCAGCTATTAATAGATTTTTTAACTCTAATAATTCTTCCATTTTTTGCCTTTTTTTACTGATTAACCTCTTAATTTAGTAATTTGTTCTGCATTTAAATTAACCCAAGTTGCTAGTTATAAGCTTCGCTAGTTCGAGCCCCCTAAATCCCCCTTAAAAAGGGGGACTTTGAGTCTGTTTCCCTCCTTAAAAAGGGGGACTTTGAGTCTGTTTCCCTCCTTAAAAAGGGAGACTTTGAGTCTGTTTCCCTCCTTAAAAAGGGAGACTTTGAGTCTGTTTCCCTCCTTAAAAAGGGAGACTTTGAGTCTGTTTCCCTCCTTAAAAAGGGGGACTTTGAGTCTGGTTCCCTCCTTAAAAAGGGGGACTTTGAGTCTGGTTCCCTCCTTAAAAAGGGAGACTTTGAGTCTGGTTCCCCCCTTTTCAAGGGGGGCTAGGGGGGATCGAACCTAAAAATCAAATTTAGCCTTGTTTCATGAGCCTTGCCCTCTTTTTTGCCACTAAATCCCACTTTATCCCACAAAAATTATTGTATCAGAAAATCCAAAATGGCCACAAATTCCCACAGACAAAACCAAAGTGAACATCTAGATTGTAAGAATCACTTAGTTTTTTGGACTTTTATTAGGTTATGAACAAGATACTAGCTAATTGTATCAGCTTAGGGATTGGATTGGGTGCGATCGGGGTGGCTTTTCCGGCACAAGCAGCCATAACAAGCTTTAGTCTTGCTCAGTTCGCTGATTATACTCAGACTAGCAACGCTCAACCCGATAGTGGCTCTTTTACCTTTTTCCCTATTATCAGATACACTGATGAAGCAGCCCTAACGAGTGCTTTTGTTTTTTACAATGGTACTGATTCCTCTATCCCTTTGGATATTATGTTTCCTTCGGGAGACGAGTTTGTTGCATCAAAGCTTCTTACCTATCCTACCCTAGAGGCACTGGAAGCGGCGTTTCCCGATGGTACTGAGTACATATATACGATTGTTGGGGGAAGTTTGGGGACTCAAGCGGCGGTTTTGCCGACCGTCCCACCGAGAGCATTTGTCAATGATGTTCCTTTCTTGACGGGAACAACCTTCAATGACCTTCAAGGTTTTGATCCGAGTCAACCCTTTACTATTAGTTTCAATGGGACTTCCTTATTCCCGGACATTTCCAAAAATTTCAGCATCTTATCCACGTTGGGAGGAACTGTTTTTGACGTTTCTCTGAATCCTACTGATACCAGTCTCCTCTTACCCGCTAACACCCTTGCTCCCAACACTAGCTATGAGTTTGAATTGGAATATGTAGAAAGTGATCTGCTTTTTGATACTGGTTTTAATGGAGCAAGATCATTGATTGCTTTCTTCACCCAAACTACAGGAGCTTTCACCACTGGTTCAATCATTGGTACAACTCCCGATAGTCCTCTATTCCCTACCCCAGATCCGAACAATCCCGACGGCTTTACCTTTCCTGGTGTTATCATCGGTGATAATGGGTTGGGTATAATTGACCCCATCTTTTTCGATCCGATTGTGTCGGTAGGATACGATTACTCAGTGACAGGCGGACCCTTATTCGCCTCAGTTTTAATCCCCAATGCTCTCCCCCAAGGTGATAGTGAATTTACCTTAGAATTACCCGGATTTGGCAATTATTCTCTCCTAGCAGGAACGACTTTCAATTTATTGGGTGTCAATCCTCTTGGCTTTAGTGATTTTCGCGTCAGTGGTATCGATCCCGCGGAAATGCTCGATCCAACCGATCCTACTGCTTTTGTGACGGGGTTAACATTTACTGCTCCTGGAACCGTAACAGTCACCCAAAACCCCATTATTCAAAATACTGGTAGCGTTAGTGTTCCTGAACCGTCCAATTTATTAGGTTTAGGATTACTTGGATTCGGTGCTTTCTTGACGGGAAAATTAAATAAAAAGCAAGCCAAAAAAGACTCTTAATAGCAATTGTTATTAATCTTGTTGCTTATACAACTTGATGGCGATTTCCAGCTTCAATCATCAACCTGACTTTGATGGGAAAGTCCATAAATTACCTATTTTTGGCATTTCAATCAGTTAGCGTCTAAATCATTAGATAAAAGGGCATCCTCGAAAGGGGTGCTTTTTGGTTGTTCGGATGTATCGATCGAGCTACAATAAAAGGGACTTCTTTAGGCGAAAATATGGCTACAGGCATCGATATTAGCGAATTTATTGTGGCTAGTCCGGATATTTGTAATTCCCGTCCCCGGATCGCGGGAACTAGAATCACGATTCAAAGTTTAGTCATGGATCATAAAATGGGAATGAGTGCCGAAGCGATCGCTAAAGAGTATCCTCAATTAAGTCTGGCTCAAATTTATAGCGCTCTAGCGTATTATCACGCGAATAAAGAACAGATAGAGGCCGATATCGATGCTTACCGAGCCGATTGTGAAGACTGGGAATCACGATATCGAGCCGGTGAATTGTAATGAGTCAAATCCGTCTCTACCTTGATGAAGATGCGGGTCAACGCTCGGTCCTGGAAGCTTTGCGGAATCTGCGGTCAGTAAGGTATAGCCATTTCAATTAAAATTGAGAATATTAATCCCAGAGTTCATAAGGGTTTTGTCGGTCTAGAGTGTATCAGACTTATCTGAAATGACTATAACTAATGATTTCGTTAGTACCGGAACCTAGTTCTATTTTAGGGTTAGGCCTGTTTTCTTTGGTGGGTTTTTTAATTAAGAAACGGTCATAATCTAACCTGACTTTGATGGGAAAGTCTATAAACTCCCTATTTTTGGCATTGCAATCAGTTAGCGTCTAAATCATTAGATAAAAGGGCATCCTCGAAAGGGGGGCTTTTTTGTTGGTGTATAATGGCAATATATTCTGAAGGATTGAGGAATAACCGATGATTCATGCTAGACAAAGTTTATCATCTATCTATGAAGAAGATTATCAGCAATGGCTAGATGAGACAGTTTTATTATTAAAAAATCGTCAAGTTGAGAGTTTAGATTATGAGCATTTAATTGAGGAGTTAGAAGCTTTGGGAAGGGAACAAAAAAATGCGGTTGAGAGTTTAGTAATTCAAGTAATACAACATCTTTTATTCTATCAGTATTGGTCAAGCCAACGAGAAGATAACCAGCGACATTGGCGAGGTGAATTAATTGGTTTTCGGACTCAATTAGAATTAAGATTAACGACCAATCTCAGAAACCATTTATCTAATCGTCTCGATTATCTTTATAGTAAAGCCAAAAAAATGGCAGAGGTGAAAACGGATTTAAAATTACCCTCAGAGAATCCTTATACTTTAGCTGATATTTTAGACGAAGATTGGCTTCCTGAAATTATTTAAATAATTCTTCAGATAATTTTAGCTAGGATGGAACCTAGTTTTTAAAGATAATTATTAATTTAAAATCTTCACTTTTTGGATGCTTATATCGTTGAGCCTATTCTAATTCATCCGTAGAGATTTAAGAGAATATAATCACCCCAAAATCAACCCGATTGCTTGGTAAATAATCGCATTTTATCACAATTTCTGCTAATTCGTTGACTCCATATTTTCCTTGAAAAGCCTCTAAAGTAGCTTGTCCTAAAGCTAAATCATAAGCGTCTTTTCAGGTCTATCGCAATTCTTCATCTGTTAAATAATACCCTGCCGTTTTACGCCGTTTATTGCTTCTTTGAATCTGTTTAAGCTAAGACGTATTTTAACCCAGCTTAATTAACTTATTCAGAGATGAATCGTCGGATTAAATCTTCCCGTGAAGACTCCAATAATAAACGACTAGACTCCATCGGTGATAACTTGAGCAACTCATCAATAACTTTTATCAAAGACTCATCCAATTCTCCAAACCTCACTTGCATTAAATTTTCAATAATTTGTCGTTGTCCTTGTTGAAGTCCTTGTTGAAGTCCTTGTTGAAGTCCTTCCCGTTTGGTCGCCTCTTTCCACTCTAAATAAGATTGAGATAAAGCCATAAATACCTCCCTATCTTCTGATTCTAAAAGATTGTTAATTTCAACACTCACACGCCAACTGATCAATAATTCCATGACATTTTGACGTAAGGAATCGCTAGATGGCAACTCAAGCAACTCTCTCACCGCTTGGCTTTGGGTTTTCCCTCGTCCCAACAATCTTAACAGTAAGGTGTCTGGGGTAATAGGTAACTGATTAATCGCTATAATTGCCGTTCGGTGAGAGGGAGATAAAAAGTAAATCCCTTCTGTCCAGTTTTCTAGTTCTAATTTAGCATCAAAACCCTCTAGGATGTGCAAACTAATAGAAGTAGCCAAAATCCACAATTTAGGTAGGTTATCCTCGTTTAACTCAGTTTTTTCCCGTTTCCCTTTCCGTTGAAGTTCAGCGAAAATCGAAAACAATTTTAAGATACAGTTGCGAATTTCCGTTCGATTGGGAGCATTGCGAAAAGGCTCAAGCAAAGTGCTTGTTGTCACCATTTGCCCTAAAAGACCTAAAGATTGAGCATTTCCCCGCATATTAGAGTGAGGAGAGAAGAAAACATCCACCTGACGGGTTTCATCCGCCACCTCCTTGCTAACTTCCACCCTTCCCAGAGGAGACAGCAATTCTTCTAGGTATTGTTTGGCAAATTGATCGTGAGGTTGTCGAGTCATATCTTCAATCTTAGATCAGAAAAGACCCAACCGCACCCGACCCGTTTCATAATCTCAGCTTATTAATGGCATAAGTAACAATAGTTTCAACTCCCTTTACAAACCGATACAAACTCCTTAAGATGAGAACATCATCAATCATTCAAATCGCACTCATAAACCAATGACCACCACCTTACAACAGCGCGAGAGCGCTTCCCTGTGGGAGCAGTTCTGTCAGTGGATCACCAGCACCAACAACCGTTTATACATCGGT
>NZ_JADBTX010000129.1:0-27154 GCF_020245945.1 Microcystis sp. M015S2 | reverse complement strand
GACATGGCTTTTTTTCTCCCCTCGCTCTACGGCACTCACTGCTTTCTGTCTTAAATCATCACTATAGGGTGCTGCCATGAAAGCTTCTCCTCATTTCTTTTTCTCTATTATGTCCTAACTATCCCGCTCTTTGCTATAGCGAATACTAGAGGGAATACCGCGACGATCATCGAGAAGGCCGATAATAATTAAAGGAGTTAGGGACAACCACAGGGGAATAAGAGGTAGGGAAGGAGGAAGGAGAAAATAACTGAGGCCGCCGGTAAGAGCAAAAGCGACGACAAAACCGAGTCAACCCCCCCTAGGCGTGGGTTGACTATGGCTGCTACGCTTATTGGGAATATCTAACAATTGTTGACTAAAACGTTGTTTAATCAGGGCAACGACCAGAAAACTAATCAGAAAACTGATGACTGACAGTAGGGATAATAACATAAGGATTTTTGCGCTCAGATTAATTATCGATCCTACGTTGTTCGGTGACAAAAAGTGCAGATATTGCCATCGTGGTTTTAGTCAGTGTCAGCATCCCACTTCCAAAGCTAAGGCGCTTCGGGTTTTGGGGAATATGATCAGCAATTCTAGGTTTAACCTACTCTCGATCGCTTTTTACCTGACTGATGCGACGAACGTTTAAAATATCGCTCATCAGCTTAATTTGACCAACGCAGCGTTCAAATTGTTGCAGGTCTTTTACTTCAATTTTCAGGGAAATTAAAGCGGGTTTACCGAAATTAGTCTTAACTCCGGCATTGCGAACGTTAATATTTTGGTCACTTAAACGAGAGAGAATATCTTTTAAAACCCCGACGCGATCGATCACTTCAATCTGAATATTTACCGGATAAGTTGGATAACGTCCCTGGTCATCTATAGGGTTCCAACTAACAGGAATTAAGCGTTCAGCTTCGGCTTTTTCCACATTCGAGCAGCCCTGACGGTGAATAACAATGCCTTCCCCCGCGTGGGCAACTATACCAGTAATATTTTCCCCTGGTAAAGGACAACAACAACCGGCTAAACGATAGACTAATCCCTCCACACCGGCGATCGGTGATTTACTAACGGGTAAAGCCCTTTGAACGGGAGAAGATGGTAGAATCAATTGGGAATCAGTTAGGACATCGGGCGGATTTTTGACAGTTAAAATTTCCTGTTGATTTTTAACTGTTTCTTGCAGACGATTAACCACATTTTTTAGGGTAACTTCGCCGTAACCTAAGGCCGCCAATAAATCATCTACTGCCACATAATTGCACTGTTTAGCCACCGATTGCATTCGTTCCGATTTCAGCAGGGCATCGAAGCCAGTTTTCCCCAATTCTTTCTCTAATAAATCACGACCCCGGCTAATATTTTCTTCTCGGCGCGATTTTTTGTACCATTGCCGGATGCGATTTCTGGCGCTAGGAGTAACGACAAAATTTAACCAATCTAAACTAGGGTGACTATTTTTGCTGGTGAGAATTTCCACCAGATCACCATTTTGCAAGGGAGCATCAAGAACTGACCATTTACCATTAATCCTTGCCCCTTTCATCTGATTACCTACTTCGCTATGAATATGATAGGCAAAATCTACCGGTGTCGCGCCTTGGGCAAGGGCCACCACATCACCTTTGGGGGTGAAAACATAGATATCTTCTTCAAAGAAATTATTTTTTAGGCCATCCATGTATTCTTGGCCATCTTTAAGGTCTTTTTGCCAGTCAAGAAGATTACGCAGCCAAGCGAATTTTTCATCCGCAGCGGTTAAAGTTGTTTGACTAGAACCAGTTTCTTTATACTTCCAATGGGCTGCAATCCCGTATTCAGCAACATGGTGCATTTCTAGGGTGCGAATCTGCACTTCTAGGGGACGGGCATTTAAACCGACAACGGTGGTATGGAGGGATTGATAACGGTTAGCTTTTGGTAAACCGATATAGTCTTTAAAACGGTTAGGAATCGGAGTAAATTGGTCGTGAACTATGGCTAAACAACGATAACATTCCTCTTTGGTTTCGACGATAATGCGGACGGCGGCAATATCATAAATCTGCTCGAATTCTTTGCCTTGATTGTGCATTTTATGATAAATGCCGTAGAGATGTTTGGGGCGACCCTGTAAATCAAGAACTTTTATGCCAATTTCTTGCAATTTTTCCCGCAATGTGTTAGTGACGGTTTCGATGCGGGCCTCTCGATCGATACGTTTTTCCGATACCAATAACTGCACGGTGCGATAAGCATCGGGTTCGAGGTATTTAAAGCATAAATCTTCTAATTCCCATTTAAATCTGCCAATCCCTAAACGGTTAGCCAGAGGAGCAAAGATTTCTCTAGTTTCGAGGGCGATGCGTTGCTGTTGTTGCGGGTTGAGGTGTTCGAGGGTTTGCATATTGTGCAGGCGATCGGCTAATTTGACCACGATGACGCGGATATCTTGAGCCATCGCCAGGAACATTCGGCGAAAATTCTCCGCTTGCCGTTCAGTTTTGCTAGAAAAGTTGAATTTGGAGAGTTTTGTCACCGCTTCCACCAAATTACGCACCTCGACACCGAATCTAGCCTCGATTTCTTCGGGGGTGACTTCCGTATCTTCCACCACATCGTGAAGGAATCCCGCCGCGATCATTGCCCCATCACCCCCCAGATCCCGCAGTAATCCCGCTACAGCTATAGGATGGGCGATATAGGGTTCCCCGGATTTGCGATACTGGCCATCGTGGAGTTTATGGGCGAAATTAAAAGCCCTACAGATTAAATCGGTATCGGGATTCTGGGGGTCGTTTTCGTAGGTAATTAGGCATTCTTTCAGCCAATCGGGTAAAACTAACGCTTTTTTCGGTTCCGTGGCCCGGGGAAGGGCGGTGAGGGTTTCCGGTTGGGTGGCAGTGATGGCGTTCATGGTTAGATCGGGGGGATAATAGGGGGGGAGGAGACGGATAACTAGAAAACTATTAGGCCGAAGGGATGCCAGATTACTTAACTCTCTAACACTGGCATCGGATCGATCGGCGAAAAGGACGGGATTCTTTTAAGTTTTTGTCTCTAGTCGGGAGGAGGACTTGCAACCGTGACGGCAAATCGTTAATCTTATGTAACAAATTCTAACGCGCTTTGTATTGGATGCTACCGACAAATTACCATCAAGCCTACAAATCTTTGTTAAGAAAACTGGAGGATTTCAGTCTTGCCCTTCTGGATGGGGATGCTTCCACGGGGTTACAATCTTTTCAAGCTTTACAAACCTGTCTAGAGGGGGAGATATTGTCACTAAATGATGACAATTTCAGCCCAGAGGTGGCTAATCGTTGGCGCGCAGTCCAGACGGAACTATATCGATCCTGGCGATTGCTGGAGACGGATTGGTTATTTTTGGCCTCGGCGCGGCAAGGACGGGAGAAGCGTTTACAGATAATTAGCGAGCGAGTGGCGACTTTAAAGGGGTATTGTCGGGTTTTGTTAGGGTCAGTTGTCGATTAGTAATTAAATGCTCGATCGCCGTTTGTGTGGCATACTTGACCCTAAGTCCTAACTTTTATCGTTACCGCTCGCGTCATGTTGGAAATTAAAGACCTAAAAATTGCCTACCCGACAGAATTAAGTTCTCCCTCTTGGGCGATCGATGGGGTATCTTTTAGTATAGGCAAAGGGGAAACTCTGGGATTAGTGGGTGAATCTGGTTGTGGAAAATCGACCATCGGTAAGGCTATTTTAAGGTTATTACCTAATCGCACTCACGTGGAAGGTGAGATTACCTTTGAAGGGCGATCGCTTTTATCTTTATCTAGCAAACAGTTAGAAAAGTTTCGCGGGGAAGCGGTGGGATTAGTGTTTCAAGATCCGATGACGCGACTAGATCCTCTGATGACTATTGGCGATCATTGTGTGGAAACTTTGCAAGCTCATCGGACGGATTTAACCTATCTTGAAGCTAAAATTGAAGCTTGTACTTTCCTAGAAAAAGTGAAAATTCCCGCTAATCGTTGGTCCCAATATCCTCACGAATTTAGCGGGGGAATGCGGCAAAGAGTGGCCATTGCTTTAGCTTTATTATTAAACCCTAAGTTAATTATTGCCGATGAACCCACCACCAGTTTAGATGTGACAGTTTCGGCGGAAATTCTGCGGGAATTAAAGCGTTTATGTAGCGAGGAACAGATGGGATTATTGTTAATTTCCCATGATTTAGCGATGGTGGGAGAATATTGCGATCAATTAGCGGTGATGCAGGGGGGCAAAATTGTCGAATCGGGAGCGGTAAAAACAGTTTTTAATACACCTCAACATCCCTACACTCGTTCTCTTTTGGCCGCCGCTTTACACCTACAGTTACGGGAGGAAAAATTAACGGCAATTCAAGGCAAAGAAACGGTGTTAAAGGTGGATAAATTAAAACAGTATTATACCCTAGAAGGTAACTTGTTAGATAGTTTCTTCAAGAAAGAAAAGAAATTTATTAAAGCGGTGGATGAAGTCAATTTTGAACTGTATCGAGGGGAAATATTCGGTTTAGTTGGGGAGTCGGGGTGTGGGAAAAGTACCCTATCGCGAACCCTATTACAGTTAATTAAACCCACCGGGGGAAAAGTGGAATTTTTAGGAGAAGATTTAACCCCTTTGTCGGGGGAAAAAATGCGTCCCAAACGGCGCTTAATGCAGATGATTTTTCAGGATCCCCTCGCTTGTCTCAATCCTTTAATGACGGTGGGAGAAAGTATCGCCGATCCGCTTTTAATCCATCAAAAAATTAGTCTAGAAACGGCTAAAAAACAGGTTTTAGAAATGTTAGATCGAGTCGGGTTAACACCAGTAGAGGAATTTTATCGACGCTATCCTAGGGAGTTATCGGGAGGACAACAGCAAAGGGTAGCCATTGCTCGCGCTTTAATTACTCGTCCAGAATTAGTTATTTGTGATGAACCGGTTAGTATGCTCGATGCTAGTGTCCAGACACAGGTTTTAGAGTTAATGTTAGAGTTACAAAAGTTATTTAATCTAACTTATTTATTTATAACTCATGATCTTTGGTTAGCGAGATTCCTCTGCGATCGAATTGCGGTGATGACTGCGGGTAAAATTGTTGAAATGGGTGAAACTGAACAGATTTTTAGCCATCCCCAACACCCCTACACTCAAAAATTAATCGCCGCAGCCCCGAGAATTTATCCCGACAGCAACTAAAATCGCCCTAGGGGTTTATAATTGTTATTATCTAAGTAGGTGGGTGTTAAAGATTGTCAGTTCCCCCCCTTATCAAGGGGGGATTAAGGGGGGATCGAGGGCGAAATCTATCTTCTATTTAATTAGAACTACTTACTTAAATATAGTTAGGAAAGACAAAATGCTAAGACAACTTCAGATAAGTCTCCCTGAAGATACTATGCAACTTCTTGATCGATGGTTGGCGAGTAGTGATTATCCTGAAAAAGAATATAATAATTTAATTAATGAAGCGATTAAATTATATATTATGGAACAACAGAGAAACTACCTCAATCAACAATTAAAGGAAGGAGCTATTGTTAGAGTAGAAAGAGATTTAAATTTATCACAAGATTGGTTTTCTCTAGAGGAAGAATTATGGTAGTAATGATTATTTTTAAAGTCAAAAAACTGCTCAAAAAATTTGTTTTTAGTCTCCAAGAGGAAGGGTGGAAACCAGCACTCAAAAAGACGAAACGAAAAATTATTAAAATTCTCACAGGAAAGAGTTCCTCTGAATTTGAAGAACAGGTGATCGAAAGTGCTAAATTAGCCGAACCCCGGCCCCTAGAAATTGCCAGTAGTGACAATCCTTTAGTCTCAATTATTATTCCTGTTTATAACCAATTTGCCTACACCTTTAACTGTCTGGAATCCTTGTATGTTAACCTAAGTCCTGATTTAGCTTATGAAGTAATTATCGTTAATGATGCTTCTACTGATGAAACTTTAGAACAATTAGCCACTTTAATTAAAGGAATTAAAGTATTAACTAATGCAGAAAACTGTGGTTTTATCCGTTCCTGTAATTATGGGGCTAGTCAAGCAAAAGGTCAATACCTATATTTTCTCAATAACGATACTAGAATTCTAGAAAATTGTCTAGAAAGTTTATTAAAATTAATCGTCAATAATCCCCAAGTTGGTGCGGTGGGTTCTAAGTTAATTTATGCTAATGGTAAACAACAAGAAGCGGGGGGAATTATCTGGAATTCTGCCGATGGTTGGAATTATGGACGCTTAGATAGTCCCGATGAACCGGAATATAATTATGTGCGTCCCGTGGACTATTGTTCGGGGGCCAGTTTATTAGTTCCTACGGATTTATTTAAGCAATTAGGTGGTTTTTCTCAAGACTTTATCCCCGCATATTACGAAGATACAGACTTATGTTTTGCCCTCCGAGAATTGGGTTATCAAGTCCTCTATCAACCCCAATCTAACGTCATTCACTACGAAGGAATCACCTCGGGAACAGACCTTTCCAGTGGGATCAAACAATATCAAGTGATTAATCAAACTAAGTTTCGAGAAAAATGGTCAAAGGTATTAACTAAACACCTGGATAACAATGCTAATAATGTACCGAAAGCTGCCCGACGTTTACAAGGAAACCCGACAATTTTAGTCATTGACTCCTACGTTCCACTATACGATCGAGAATCCGGCTGTGTGCGTTTATTAAATATTCTTAAGCTACTGCTCAATTTAGGCTATTCAGTGATTTTCTTTCCCGATAATGGCTATCCTGAACAACCCTATACTTCCGTCCTGCAACAGCTGGGAATTGAAGTTATTTATGGCACAGCGCAAAGATATAATCTAGAAGAAAAATTAATCAAATATTTACCTCTGATAGATGGAGTTTGGTTGTGTCGTCCCGAATTGTGCGATAAGTATATGGATTTAATTCGCTTAAAAACAAAAGCACCAATTATTTATGATACAATTGACCTGCATTTTCTGCGTTTAAAACGGCAAAAAGACTATCTCGATCCCAGTTACCAAAATACTAGCTGGAGTTGGGAAACCTATCAGAAATTAGAGTTAAACTATGCTAATCAAGCGGAAGCAACCGTGGTAGTAACGGAAGACGAAAAGCAAGTTTTATCCTCTTTAGGAGTGAAAAATGTTTGGGTAATCCCCAATATCCATGAAGAAATTTACCTGTCAGAAAAAGTTGCTTTTGACCAGCGATCGGGTTTAGTATTTATTGGTAGCTACAATCACCCTCCTAATATTGATGCAGTTAAGTGGTTATGTTTAGAAATTATGCCCTTAGTTTGGGCATCCCGTCCCGATATTACCGTTAATTTATTGGGAAGTAACCTCAAGGATGAAGTGAAAGAATTAGCCAATGATCAAGTGATTGTCACTGGTTATGTTCCCGAAGTAGAACCCTATTTCCAAAAGAGTCGCATTTTTGTCGCTCCCCTGCGATTTGGTGCGGGAATGAAGGGTAAAATAGGTCAAAGTCTCTCCCTAGGATTACCGACTATTACCACAAAAATTGGTGCTGAAGGTATGGGATTAATTGACCACCAGGATGTTTTAATTGCCGATACTGCCGAGGAATTTGCCCAAGCAGTGATCGAACTCTATGATCATCGGGAATTGTGGCAAAAACTCGCTGATAATTCCCTAGAAACTATTAAGAGATATCAACCCGCTACCGTGCAAACTAACCTACAAGCTTTGTTATCGAATCTAGGAATTATTGCTAAGGATAGTTAACAAGAATACAGCAGTTATCTTAATGGTGAAGTACAAAGTTTTCGTTTTCGGGAGTCAGGAGCCAGTCTTCGGTCGTCGATACCAAATTAGGTCATACTTCATCTTTATAAGAAACGCCGTAAGTTTTATTACAGGATTCAGCATTTGTGCTTCTTTTGCTGTAGTAATTTTTAGACTTCTGCTAATTTTAATAACCTCCATAAAGCGTTCCCAGGTAAAACCGGGGAACGCTTTGTGGGAGATATTTCTCCTAACTCTTTCAATAATAATTAAGCAACAGTAAAGAAACTACTTACTGGTGTAATATTTCCGAAACCGGGTAAAGTACCGCTAGATCCAGTGATATTTACCAATAAATCATTGGTCAATGACAATGACGGAATGTTATCATTGATAAGTAGGTAAGTTCCAGTGATCGGACCGCTAATTACTTGCACTAATGCAGCACTATTGGCGAGTAAAGGTTGAAGACCGGATGATCCATTTGCATCAGTAAATACCTGAGTCGCTAAGGCCGTTGTGGTAGTAGCAGTGCTATCAGTAGCGCGAGTAAAACTAGACGGCAAGAATGATAAGCCGATTCTATCAGTGCCGAAGGCAAAATCGGTGATCCGATCAGGATTAGATATGGTAGATTGTCCAACTTGAAAGACGAAGATATCTCCATCTCCATTACCGGTTAAGGTGTCAATGCCAGAACCGCCATTCAAGGTATCATTACCGAATCCGCCGTTGAGGATGTCGTTACCTAAACCCCCATTAATAGTGTCATTGCCAGCGTTACCCGAGAGTATGTTAGCTTGGCCATCACCAGTAATCGTGTCATTTTGATTAGTGCCAATAACATCATCAAAATTGGTTGCTGTAAAAGTTAAGACGGGCCCCCCCACTACCTGCAAATTGTTAGTCGATAGGCCTAAATTGACATTAATAGACGCGGGAGATGCTGCCCCGGAAGCATCAATTATATTGTTGCTAAATCCGGCGTTGGCAATGATAGTTTCAACTTGGAACAGTTGGTCTGTGGCTCCACCTGCTTTGAGAATAGTTCCAGTCGGTAGTAGGGTAATGCTGCTGCCAAAACTGCCGTAATTGGCCACATCAGTCCCCGTACCACCATTAAAAAAATCACTGCCTAAACTGCCCACAAGGGTGTCGTTGCCAATTTCCCCTGAAATATAGTCATTGCCAATACCGCCGTCGAGGGAGTCATTACCATCACCACCATTGAGGACATCGTTACCGCCTAGTCCAAAGAGCCTGTCGTCGCCAGCGCCTCCCTCAATGATGTCTGCGAGAGAGTTACCCGTGAGCGTGTCATTGCCCGTCAAGCCCAGAATTGTCCAGTTATCCACAGCTAGTGCCGTGAAAGAGTTTAAGCCGAAGATGTCGATGTAGGTTTGAGGCATATTACGAAAGTTAATGTCAATAAGTGTTAACATGAGCATATTAGTAGTTTAGTTAAGTTTTGTAAACCTCCTCAATAAAACTTAATATTTGTTCGTGGAAACACCCTATCCCGACGACGGGTGCATCTCATACTGGCGAAAATAGCCACAATCGGCAATTATCGGTGACTCTCATTTAATACACATATACTAACAAGTACCTGTAAGCATCTCACCGAAAAGCTAATGTGCGCTGGCGTTTGGGGACGGCACTCTGATCACAGACAGCTGAAACTGCGCGTGCGGGTCGCCCGGTCCTCTCCTCCCCAACGGGGGTTGGGAGGTAGAATACCGCAAGGGCTTGGATTGAGCGATAAAATCGGAAGTAATAAGTAGGTGGCTGTTAAAAATTGTCAGACACCCCCCTGATTAAGCTATCCCTTATAGGGAGCTTTCTTAACAATTTTGTCAGTAAGCACTCCACCCCTTATCCTGACTTGATTTCAGTTTTTTCTTTGTCAGTAAGGGTGTCAACAAGGAATATTACAGATTGTTAACCGAGTCTTGAAAGCCCTGTGCTACAAAGGTTTAAAATGTTAAGAAAGAGCTGACTAATGGATAGGGGGATCAAAGACAAAATCTATCTTCAATTTAATTGAAACCACTTACTTACTAATATCATTTTTCAAAAGTAATGAGAGACTTAGTTGATCATTTCAAAGCGCAATTGCTCTCTGAAAAGGGAATTTCGCTCTCAGATGTTAGTCACGATTATTGAAAATTGGTATAATTTAGGAGAAATTTTGACTTTCTTATTCTATTAATATGCCAACTTATCCTGATATTTCCAGTCAAGCTTTTAAACATCCCCTAGATCAGCAAGCTGAACAGACCTTAAGATCAGTTCCGGGGTTTGACTTATTAGCGAAAAGTTTTTCCGAATATCTCTATGAACGTCCCCAGCAAATTTTATTAATGGGCAATGATCTAAAAGTCGGCCCGCGTCAATACGCCACTTTATACGGCATCTATCGCCAATGTCTGCGGGATTTAGATATGTCCCCAGAGCCGAATCTTTATGTCAGTCAAAACCCTTTAGCGAATGCCTATTCTTTGGGTTCAGAACATCCCTACATTGTCTTTAATACTGCTCTTTTAGACCTCTTAGATGAAGAAGAAATTCGAGTAATTCTTGCCCACGAATTAGGTCATTTAAAATGTGATCATAGTATTTTAATTCAACTGTCTTTTTGGGTGATGGGGGCGGCTAATTTCCTTGGGGACATCACTTTAGGACTAGGAAAAGCCATTACTACCGGTCTAGTTTATGCCTTTTATGAATGGCGCAGAAAAGCCGAATTATCCGCAGACAGAGCCGCTTTATTAGTTACCGATGATTTAAATTTAGTCCTGAGAACTTTAATGAAATGTGCAGGAGGAAGTCAAAAATATCTGCATGAATGCAACTTAGAAGAATTTATTCGCCAAGGGGAAGCCTATCGACAATTAGACCAAGATAACTTAAACCAGATTTATAAATTTATCATTTATAATGGTGGGAATGGTTCCTTTTTAACTCATCCTTTTTCCGTGGAAAGAATCCAGTATCTACAGCAATGGTTTAACTCGGAATCCTATCGTCAAATTCGCCAGGGAAACTATGCCAAAATAGGGGTAAAAAGCTCAATTAATGTTGATGCTAATGATAGCGAAAGCGAAAGATTGAGGCGACAAATAGCAGAACTACAAGCACAAATTGAACGGGCAAAAAGACAAAGAAACCGTGAATAATCTATACGAAGGCAAAAGGCAAAAGGCAAAAGGCAAAAGGCAAAAGGCAGCTTTGTTCTCCCCACACCCCACACCCCACACCCCACACCCCACACCCTTTACTGATCACTGAAAATTCTCTTGTCTGTGTTTTGCCGATTTGGTGAGTACAATAGAGGTATCGGGGACCGAGAATAGCAATTCTCCCTACGATGATCCATAAACACTTACCCCCACTCTCTCTTTTTTGTTCTACTGCCCATGCTCCAAGATACCCAATCCATTCGTTACTATCAAAGACTGACCGATGACATGGTGGATCTTTGGCACCGTGGCTCACGTTTTGATGAGATCCGGCTATATGTAGAAGGCTATTTAGCCTGTTTACGCGATTCTAATTCCATAGAACCCTATCTAATTCATCGTCTCGAAGAAGAAATATTTCGTTTTCTGCGAGATCCTTCTAATTTTGAATATCTCTCCCCCCAAACCCAAACCCAAACTGAAGCAGATTATGGCTATTATTAACCCCAGTTCGGGTTAAGGGAATTTGGCCATCAGTTCCGGAAAAAGAATCGGATTGACTGGCTAGAATAGCCTCAGGATTAGACCTCTTGCACACAGCAGAATTCAGGAGTTAGCAGTCGGGAGACAGGGCGATTTTTACCAGAGATCTACTGAGCTTGACAGGAACGAGATTGGGTCATCTGTAGAACAATAGTATCGATCGCTTTCACCAAGGACTGTCCAGAAACCCGTTGATTATTAACGATAATGCTAAATAACATCGGTCCTTGCTGGGGGTTTTCTAGATAACCCGATAAGGCCCGCACACCGGTAAGAGTGCCAGTTTTAGCGTAAACCGTGCCAGTGGCGGCCGTCTGACGCATTCGGTTTCTCAGGGTGCCACTAATTCCCGCCACAGGTAAGGAAGCATAGAAAGTATCTCGATTAGGAGAATAATACATCACCCGCAAAATTTCCACGATCGAGCGGGGAGTAGCGGTATTATGGCGGGATAATCCCGAACCATCGGCTAGACGAAAACCACTGGGATTGATGCCCAATTGTGCCAAGATGGCAGTAACATTTTTAGCACCGCCGATAAAGCGAAAAAGAGTGTCAGCGTAGAAATTATTACTTCTCTGATTAGTGATATTCACCCAATCGCGCAGGGATTTTTTCTGAATTGTCGTTTCCGGGTTCATCGCTTGTAAAGCGGCAGCCGTGGTAAATAACTTTGTATTAGAAGCAGGGATAAAATAGCGATCGGCGTTATGACTATAAATAACCGTTTGGCGATCTATAGATTCGATTAATATACCCCACTGATTGGGAGCTTGACTGATAATTTTATCGATATTTGCCCCAATCAATTGAGTACAGGTATTATCGATGTTATTGTTTTCTGGCGGGGGAACGTATAATTCTATGGATTCGTTCGACGAGGAAGGAGCGGGATAAACAGACAGATTAACTTGAGCGATGCCAGGGTAGGCCAAGGCGATAGTGGCTACACTGGCCACTGTCAGGGAATTAAGGCAATTGAGGAGTTGTTTCATGCTGTGTTTGTCTAAGAGTCTGGTTTCCGTAAGCGTTCGCACTATTGTACCAGTTGCCGCTCAAGTGTCAAAGTTACCTGTCTAACAGATTTTAGCCGCTAATTCACACCAATGCCAGAGAAGAAAGCTTGTCATAGCCCGGAACTGCACTGATATCCCTTCTCAAGACCGGTGGGAATTTTTCTGGGTTCCACAATCGTGCTATTTTGATAGCCGTGACATCGCTGCTGACAATTTGGGAATAATAAAAAGCAAAGTGTAGGAGAGATGATTCCAAAATAATGACGAATACCAGCCGTCAAACTGTGCTAGAGACGTTAAACTTACAAAAAACCTATCGGACGGGATTCTGGTTAAATAAAAAAATCGAATCCTTGAAAAACTGTACTTTAATTGTCCATGAGGGCGAAACTTTTGGATTATTAGGCCCGAACGGTGCCGGTAAAACCACGCTCTTAAAAACCCTTTTGGGGATTGTCCGACCCACTTCCGGACGGGCCTTGATTCTCGGTCAACCAATTGGCGATCGCTCGGTCAGACAACGCATCGGCTATCTTCCCGAAAATGCCTACTACTACGACTATCTTACCGGCTGGGAATTCCTACAATTAATCGGCGGCATTTTTAAGATCCCCTCTTTTCTGCAGAAAAAACGCATTCCTGAATTATTGGATTTAGTGGGATTAGACCGCAAAACTGCCCAGAAAAAGCAATTGCGTCAGTATTCTAAGGGGATGATGCAACGGATCGGTATAGCTCAAGCATTAATCAATGATCCAGAATTAGTCTTTCTCGATGAACCGATGTCGGGACTGGACCCTATCGGTCGCTATCAGGTGCGAGAAATTATTCACTCCCTCAAACAAAGGGGGAAAACAATCTTTTTTAACTCTCATATTCTCTCCGATGTGGAACAAATTTGCGATCGCATTGCCCTGTTAGCTCGGGGAGAATTACTTTGTGTCGGTTCCCTCGACCAAATTCTCGGTCGTGCTGATGTCTATCAGGTGATTGTTCAAGGTGGTAGGGAGGAGCAACTACAGCAATGGCTCCTCGGTTTGCATTGGCGCGATAATTGTTGGCACGGACAATTACAGGGAGAACCCGATGCTTTTCTGGCTGCCCTGTCTAGTATGGATGTTCGCTTGATTAGTCTTAATTTAGCTCGTGCTTCCCTAGAAGAATTTTTTATCGACCAATTACGTCAGCGCGGTATTGCCTCTAGTCAATAGGCACTCTCAGAGCAAATCCGTTTTTAATAGTAGCCAAGAAACATCCTCTCAGATTTGGTCAGGATTAATGCCCAATTCCCGCAGTTTATTGGCTAATCTTTCCGCTCGTTGTTTTTCAGCCTCTGCTCGTTGTTTTTCCTCGTTATAGCTGGTGAAAGCTTGTCCATCGGGATAAAAAAGCAACATTTCTGGTTCCCCCAACTGAAAACGAATACCTAAACGGGGACTAACCCAATTATCGAGAGTTTCCAGAATTTCTAGCTGATTTTCCCCTCTTATCCAACCACTGCCATCGTTTTTATGGGGATCATAAAGATAATACTCCTCGACCCCATAACGCTGATAAAATAGCTGTTTTTTGGCCATTTCCGTGAGGGTGTTACCCGGAGAGAGGATTTCAAAAACCACCTGGGGACTAATGTTATTTTCTAGCCATTGTCGATAGGAACCTCTTTCCCCTTTTGGTCTTCCAAAAACCACCATGATATCCGGTGCTTGACGCAGTTTATTATCATTTTCCACGGGATACCAAAGTAAATCTCCCGCAACAAAGACATCAGACTGATCGCGAAATAGCCAGTCTAAATTAGTTTTAATTGTTGTGATCCAACGAAATTGCAAGGTATTATCGGCCATAGGTTGACTATCGCTATCGGGGTAGATAATTTCAGTGACGTTAGTTTTATCTAGTTGTGAAACCATAAGACTAAGTTAAAAGTGAAAAATATAATTCTATAATAGCGGGCATTTGTATTATATAGCAATTCGTCGGCTGGGTCAGCAAGACCTCGGCCACCATCTCTTGAGAAATAGGATAAATTGTGAATTACTATATCTCGCTCCATCCTGATATTTTTCTGAAGCTGGAAGGGTATATTAAGAAAGATTCCGATTACCGCTTATTGAGATAAATCTATTATGATTATTTACTTTATTCATGGAGTGGCCACAAGAGACGCTAGTTATGCCAATAAATTAATTAAACTAATTGAAGAAGAATGTAAACGCAAAAATCAGATTATTCCCTACTGTTATGCAGGATTTTGGGGAAATGTTCTCAAAAGAACCGAAAAATTATGGCGAGATATCGAGCAAGAATTACAGACACAAAAACAAAAAAATAGTAATTTTAACTCCGAGCAATCCTTTCGCTATCAAAATTTTAGAAAAGAGTATTTATCTTATTTTATCGGTGACGCATTTAGCTATTTAGGCAGCGATCGAGGAAAACAAATTCGCCGCATTATTGCCGAGCAATTAATCGATCTTGTTCAAGCTTATCCCCAGGAAAGCGAATTACATATAGTTGCCCATTCTTTGGGTACTGTAATCCTTTGGTATCTGTTATTTTCTGAGCGTTTTGACCCGAAGGATCCCGCTCATGAGATTCGTGATCTTATCGGTAAAGAGCGGGGCAAACTTTCCCTATCTAGTGTAACAACAATGGGTTCACCGATCCCATTTTTAAATTTAACTTTAGGCATTGATACCAATCAAATTGAAAAATTTATTAGCCAGCATCAAGGCCAGCGTTTGCGCTGGAATAATCTGATCAATTCCTCCGATATTATCGCTTATCCAATTCGTCCTCTTTTTGATTCTATAACCGATGTATCCAAGATTTTAATGAGCGATTATTATCTAGAAGCGACTGGCAATATTTTTGATTCCGTAGAAATTGCTGCTGTTGTCTTAAATTCCCTTAATGCTCATACCTATTACCTAGCATCAGATAAAGTGGCTAAAAATATCGTAGAGACAATTTATTTTAATCAGCAGGATTATAATCATGGTAATAGTTACAGTAATAACACTTGTGTTGATCTTGCCATAGAAAGAATAGACAAAATATCTGGGGTGACTAAAGATGTGGTAAAAATGAAACCTTTAAAAGAAAAAATATTACTAGAAGGTAAATTTAAAGATGCCAGTGGTTATATTTATTTAATCTCAGATTTATATCGTGTGCATCATGTTTATATACAGGACAATCATCAAAATATTGTATATGCTGTATATGTGGGCTGGATTCATGTAGAGGGACTGAAAAATTCTGTCACCGAAATCGTCAGACAACTATGTTATGTCAACGATGAAGCAAAGAATAGCTAATAGCTGCGCTATACTGCCATTATTGAGATTAAACCAGCATTTATGAGTCAATCCCCCCGTATTCTAGCACTCGATTTTGATGGTGTTCTTTGTGATGGCATGATCGAGTATTTTCAGATTAGCAAACGCACCTATGAAACCCTTTGGCCGGAAACAATTCCCGAGGATTTTTTCCCGAGGTTTTCGCAACTTCGTCCCGTTATCGAAACCGGTTGGGAAATGCCTTTACTGTTGCGATCGCTCGTTCTCGGTATTCCCGACGAGGAAGCTTTAAATAATTGGCCGTCAATTGCTCAAAATCTGCTAGAAAGGGAGAAAATAGCGAAAAAAGTTCTCTCAAATGCTCTCGATGGCCTTAGGGATCGATGGATTGAGTCGGATCTAGAGTCTTGGTTAGCCTTACATCAATTTTATCAACCCGCAATCGATCGCCTAGCCTCTCTTTTAGACTCGGATTTTTTGGTTTATATTATCACTACAAAAGAAAGTCGTTTTGTCAAGCAATTGTTACAAAAAGTAGCAATTAATTTTCCTGCAGCGAGATTAATTGGCAAGGAAATTAAACAGCCGAAATACCTGACTATTCAGCAAATACTGGCTAATTTACCCGAATCTCCCGCTAATTTGTGGTTTGTCGAGGATCGTCTCGATGCTTTGGAATTAGTGGAGCAACAAGCAGATTTAAACGATGTGGGCTTATATTTAGCCGATTGGGGATATAATACCGCTCAAATGCGCCAAAAGGTCGCTCAAGATACCCGCATTAAGCTGTTATCCCTATCTCAATTTGCGGCAGATTTTACCCACTGGTAGAGTCAGTGACGACAAATATTAAAACTTCGCCTATTACCCGATGGGGTTGTTAAGCTTTCTTTATACACTTGTACTAATTGTCAATTTCTTCTACAATGGTCAAAGGTCGATATTTTAGAAATTTTGTGGAGCTATAACCAGGCGGTACCTCCTTGGGGCGAACCGTCAAAACAGAGTTTGCCGCCTCCGAGTCTCACCCGACCGCAATAATCTCGGCTTGCTCCCCAAGTATGAACATCGGGATTGAGCAGATAATCTGGGTATGCTACCACATCCTTAGAAGCGGGATTTTTATTGTCCAGAGTGCTACTATCTGACATTTGCTACAAAATAAACTACTAAAAGTTGACATTGTCAGAAAAATGCATTATTATAAGAGCGAAACCATCTCGAAATAAGATTATGCCCGATGGAGATAAAGTTCACAGTAAGCTTCCTTGGCGATATCAAAGACCGTATAAGCGTCTTTGTGAAAGTAAAACGAGTTCTCAGGAGTCTGTATGGGAACTTATGAAGGCTTTATTGCAAGATATTCGGCAAAAAGGGGATAATTTTTTAAAAACCGCTCAATTATTAGCGGAAGAGCTTGAAAATCATCTTCTGACCATTAGATTTCAGGGAAACTTAGCTCCCTTTAGAGAAGATATTGATAAATCCATCAAAAACTCTAATCTTTCGCATTATAACCAACAAATACTTATTCAAGCCAGTCGAAATCTTCTAAAAAAAATACAAAATAATATTTTAACTAATAATTTAAAAGAAGAGATGATCGCAGAATCTTTTAATATAACTCTGCGCGTAAACTTTATCGGAAAACTTCCTTTAAATCAGGCTCATTACGCTGGAGTTGATGATCAGTTGCTTCAACAACTTATCAACGAGATGATTCCAGAAATTCAATCAATCATTTATACATTATCTAAAAAAGCAAATCAACAAGGAAGTGTTAAGAATTTACGATTGCCTAGACGAAAGAATAGACAAGTTATAGGTATGGATGAAGATTTATCATGAGCAAGATTTATACATTAGAGTTTAGTTCAATTCAAAATACTCAAGGAAGGGTTTGTTTTACCGACCATGCTAGAGATCAGCAAGTTAATGTGAGTATTAATATTGATGACACGGGTTTTCAGTGTCGTCTAAAAATAGAATATCCCTCTAAAATCGCCGACTTAATTGATTTGGCAGTGGCGATTCATGGTTCGGATCGCCTTGTTAGACAGCCATTCGATCAACCTCCATGTCAAATAAAAGTAATCCTTCCAGTTCGTAATCCAGATTTGTTAAATAGTAAATTATTTCAAGAAAAGCTAGAAAAATTAATGCACTGGGCTACGGGAAGTAATTGGTGTTTTTCTTTTACAAAACGGGATGATCAAAAACGCTCTGCCGAAGAAAATACTCTATTCGATCTTCCTATTGATGTTAATGAAGTTGCACTTTGGAGCGGAGGATTAGACGCTCTCGCTGGACTTTATAACAGAATATGCGATGCTCCAAACGGTTTATTCATTTTATGCGGATCGGGTAGCAACAATATAATTTTAAAAATCCAAAAACAGACCTTTGATGCGATTGAGCGTTTATTTCCTAATCGTTTAATGTTGTATAGAGTACCTATACGTTTTTATAATAGTAAAAAATGCCCTAAAAACCCCATCTCTCGATCCCCCGGTATTGTTTTTATGTTAATTGGCTCTGCTTGTGCTTATTTAATGGGCAAGAGAGTCTTAAATATTTATGAAAATGGAATCGGTGCGATTAACCTTCCCTATCGTGATTCTGCTCTAGGTTTAGATCATACTCGTTCAGTTCATCCTAGAACATTAGTTATGGTGGGGAAGCTTATATCAATTCTCTTGGAAGAATCGTTCAAAATTGAAAATCCCTTTCTTTTTTGGACTAAAGCTCAAATGTGTCAAACGCTAGTCAAAAATCAGGCAATTGATTTAGCCTTTTTGACCAAATCTTGTGATAAATCCCTTCATCAAAATCCGAGCCAATGTGGATATTGCTCATCTTGTTTACTTAGAAAGCAGTCTCTTCTAGCTGCGGGAATTGAAGACAAAACCAAATATTATATTTCCCATGCAAGTTCTTCGATTAAGCAGAATTACTATTTATATTTAAATAATATACTCGAACAGGTTAAAACCTTGTATAATTTACTTAATACTTCTGATGAATTCAATCAACAATGGAATGCCATAACTAACCAATATCCTCAATTAGACTACGAAATTTTAGATTATTTAGAATTAAATTATTATGATTTAAGTTGCAATAATATACGGGATTTATTATTAAATCTTTATCGAAATTATATAGACGAATGGAATCGGGTGAAATCTCAAGTTCAAGCGACTATTGAGGATGACAATCATGACGAATAATATCCTCGATCGCATCAATCCCTACGACTTAGGAAAACGACTCAAACAAGCGCGAGAACAGCGCGGCATGACGCAAGAAGCGGCGGCAAAAATTATCGAGGTGGCGCGGACAACCCTAGTCGCAATTGAAAAAGGGGAGCGCCGTCTTAAATCCTCAGAATTAGTAAACCTCGCTCGCGCTTACGGTAAAAGTGTTAGTGATTTTCTTGTCTTAACCCCTCCGATTGAATCTTTCGAGGTACAATTTCGTTCCGCTTCTCGTCGTGGTGAAGCGGAAAAAACGGAAGTACAGTCTGTGATCTTGCGCTTCCAAGAATTCTGTCAAAATTACCTTGAATTAGAAGAACTAATGAAGTCGCCTTTACCCCGTAACTATCCCCCCGAATATCATCTAGATGATACTTTTCCCATTAATATTATCGCCGAAAGTATCGCCAATGCCGAAAGACAACGATTAGGTTTAGGAGATAAACCGATTTCGCTATTACGAGATATTTTAGAGCAAGAAGTAGGAATCAGAATTTTTTATCTGCCCATGCCTTCCCAATCGAAATGCTCAGAAATGTACAGTTACAATGAAACCATAGGAGCTTGTATCGCAATTAACGCTAATCACCCGCGAGAACGTCAACTGTGGTCATTAGCCCACGGTTATCTACATTTTTTAGCCCATCGTTATCAACCTGTGATTGATTATCTCGATGAATATCAAAGAATGCCTAAAAGTGAACAATTGGCGGAAGCTTTTCCGAAATATTTTCTCATGCCCACCAGTAGCTTACTGAAACGTTATAATGACATTAAACAATCGCAAGGTAAATTTACTCCTACCCATTTAATTACCTTAGCTCATTACTACGGTGTCTCGATACAAGCACTATGCTATCGATTGGAAGAAATGCAATTGCTGCCATCGGATACTTATAACAGATTAAAGGATAGTAGATTTAAAATCCGAGAAGCACAACAGGAACTAGGCTTAGAAAATAATCCTAATAAATCCTACGATTTAACTCCTACTCATTATCAACATTTAGCGATCGAGGCTTACAATCGAGAACTAATTACTGAAGGTGCTTTCGCTCATTTTTTAGGTGTTGATCGCCTAGAAGCTCGTCGGCTCGCCGAGATATTGCGTGAACCATCACAGGAATTAACCGAAGACTACAGAGATATTGATTTAACTAAAATCAAATAAGTAGGGGAGAGGCTATTAACCTTATGCTGAAGCGATCCTCCCCTATTGTTTTCGATGCCTGTTGTGTTTTTAATCTGATAGCTTCTGGTTGTTTTTTAAAAATCATTACGGCTATTCCCACTCAAATTATGATCGCGCAAACAGTTTGGGAAGAGGAATTGATTAACTTCGATCGCTTTGAAAAAAGTGACAGACTCCAGCTAGATGAATCGGTTAATAACAAAATCATCCAAATTGTTGATTTTGAATCCGAATCAGAAACTGATCTTTTTGTCAATTATGTCGCTATTTTAAAAGATGATGGAGAGTCGGCCAGCGGAGCGATCGCTATTTCCAGAGGCTGGGCAATTGCGACGGATGACAAACAGGCAACGAACTTATTTCGACGGGAAAAACCAAACCTAGAAATCCTCTCGACTCCTGAAATTCTGCAATATTGGGCGGAAAAAAATAAGATTAGCGATCAAGATTTGAAAAACGTTCTCAAATCGGTTCGAGTCAAAGGACGATATTCACCCCCGCGAGAACATCCTCTGGCGAATTGGTGGGCGAGCATTACCCAGAATTAGAAAAATACTGGTATAACTCGTCAAATTTTTAGATAATTTTGCAAAAAAACTCGATTTTATCACTCTCTCGTGCTTTAAATGTCTGATCGATCCATTGCCTCGATAGAGAAATAAAAAACATCAGAGCAAACGTCAACCGCTCAGTGGATGGTACAGGCCGAGAATACCATATCCACTCCCCGCTCACGCCCGAAACCGTAGAGACAATCCTCGGTAATCGATAGCCCGTGGGGGATCACCTTCCCTCCTCTATCCTGGTGTCAGTTCGGGTTAAGGAAATTTTGCCATGACTTCTAGAGGAGAATCAGGGTTGTTGCTTATCCCGAACTCTGGTTATCTAACTTATCGTCGTCTAACCCACCCGACATTATCTGTTATACTAAAAAGCGTAGTCGTTATGAGTTGCATTTACGGTTATGACTGTCGAGAATTTAGTCATTATTGGTTCGGGACCGGCGGGATATACGGCGGCGATTTATGCGGCGCGTGCGAACTTAAAACCCTTGATGTTTGAGGGTTTCCAAGCGGGAGGTATTCCGGGGGGACAATTGATGACCACCACAGAAGTAGAAAATTTCCCCGGTTTTCCCGAAGGAATCACCGGTCCGAAGCTGATGGAAAGAATGAAGGAACAGGCCGAAAGATGGGGGACCCAATGCTATACCGAAGATGTTATCTCGGTGGATTTAAGTCAGCGTCCTTTGACCATTCGTTCCACGGACCGGGAAGTTAAGGCCAATAGTATTATTATCGCCACAGGAGCCACTGCCAAACGCTTAGGATTACCCAGCGAGGCCCAATTCTGGAGTAACGGCATTTCCGCTTGTGCTATCTGTGACGGTGCTACACCGATATTTAGAGAGGAAAACCTCGCTGTCATCGGTGGCGGTGACTCGGCGGCGGAAGAAGCCGTATATTTAACTAAATACGGCTCTCACGTCCATTTATTGATACGCGGGGAAGCGATGCGTGCCTCGAAAGCAATGCAGGACCGGGTGTTAAATAATCCGAAAGTTACCGTTCATTTTCACACCCAAGCACTGGATGTGTTCGGTACAGGCAGTAAAATGGAGGGATTACGCATTAAAAACTCGCAAACGGGAGAAATCAGGGAATTAGCGGTTAGAGGTTTATTTTATGCCATCGGTCACACTCCCAATACTTCCCTATTCCAAGGACAACTAGAATTAGACGAGGTGGGTTATGTGAAAGTCAAACCGGGGACTGTTGCTACCAGCGTCGAGGGGGTTTTTGCCGCAGGAGATGTGCAGGACCACGAATACCGTCAGGCCATCACTGCCGCAGGTACGGGGTGTATGGCGGCGTTATTGGCAGAAAGATGGTTATCGGAGCATAATTTAATCCAAGAATACCGTCAATCAGCCACTTCTGAACATTACGAGACGAAAACCGTTAGCGAAACCCCGGCCGATACGGAGGAAACTTTTGATATTAACAAAACCCGTCACGTTGGGGGTTATGCTTTGCGGAAATTATTCCACGACGGCGATCGCTTGTTAATGGTAAAATATGTTTCTCCCACCTGTGGCCCCTGTAAAACCCTGAAACCGATTTTAGATAAAGTGGTCGATGAGTACGATGGCAAAATTTATTTTGTGGAAATTGACATCGAAGCTGACCCGGAAATTGCCAAAATGGGTCAAGTAACTGGGACTCCCACGGTACAATTCTTTAAGGACCGGGAATTAGTCAAGGAAATGCGCGGAGTCAAACAAAAAAGCGATTTTCGTCAAGTAATTGAAAGTTATCAATAATCAGTTATCAATAATCAGTTATCAGTTATCAGCTTCTGAAGGCAAAAGGCAAAAGGCAAAAGAAAGAATCTGGCAATTCTCTTCCCTAAAAATAAGGTTAGAAACTAAGTAGATCAAAGCTTTTAGCTTAATAAATTATGTTTTAGATTCGGTCGAGTTATCAGATGTGAGTTTTTCGTTTACTGTTTACTGAAAAATCTCCCCACACCCCACACCCAATTCCCTAATTCATAATTCATAATTCATAATTCCCTATGCTAGAGGCTTTACAATTTGATTTTATGCGCCATGCGATTGCCGCAGGAATATTAGTTAGTATTGCCTGTGGGATTGTCGGTACTTTGGTAGTAGTTAATCGCGTGGTTTTTATCAGTGGGGGAATCGCTCACGCTGCCTATGGAGGGATAGGAATCGGTTATTTTTTGGGGATTAATCCTGTGGTGGGGGCGATATTTTTTACCTTTTTTTCGGCTTTAGGCATGGGGTTTTTACAGCGTCGCATCCGCGAGAGAGCCGATACTTTAATCGGGGTGATGTGGGCGATTGGTATGGCGATTGGGGTAATTTTTATTGATTTAACCCCCGGGTATAAAGCTGATTTAATGAGTTATCTTTTTGGTAGTATTTTAACTGTACCGAGGGATGATTTATGGATAATGGCGGGCATAGATATATTAATTATAGCCTTAGTTAGTATCTTTTATAAGGAGTTATTAGCCATATCTTTTGATGAAACCTTTGCGATTATTCGTAATATTCCCGTGGAGGTAATTTATTTGGGTTTAATGGGAATAACCGCTTTAACTATTGTGGCAGTAATGCAGGTGGTGGGATTAATTATGGTAATTGCTTTGTTAACTATTCCCGCCGCTATCAGTGGACAATTTGTTAAAAATATGAAGGGAATGATGGTCCTAGCGATTATCTTAGGAATTGTCTTTACTTTGGTTGGTTTATGGTTATCCTATAGTTTAAATCTCACCTCGGGGGCGACAATTATTTTAGTGGCAGGATTGGGTTATTTAATCAGTCTTGCTTGGAAACCTTTCATCCTCACTATCACCAGAAAAATAGCTAATCTTTAAAGCTCTCCCCTAGTTGTGGTGATATAGCATTTATCTTAATAGTGAGGTATGAGGTTTTTATTTTGGGAAGACAGGAGCCGGTCGTTAATACCAAGTTAGGTTATACTTCATATTTATGAGAAACACCCTAATTTAAAGAAAAAATACCAAATCCGTGTTAATCGCAATGATGATGAAATCCCGAAAGATATACTGTAACTAGATTTATCGATAAATTTGGTCAGCGGATTTGGTAAAATCAAGTAATTAATCGAGTTCATCAAACAAAAGTTCCTCTAGAATCGGTCCCATACCGTCATCATCGGGGGAAACTAATTCAACTTTCCCGTCCGCATCACCGACGGCTAAGAATAACAAAGGAGCAAGGGGACTGTAAATCGAGTATTTTTGGTCTTCGGAAAAGAAACTGGCGAGAAATTGCAATTCTTCCGGCTCTGATGACGAGGAAGGTTCATCGCTATCGATTTCTAAACTGAGAACATTATCTTCTTCTAGGGGCGGTAATTCACCACTAACAGTTAAAGTGTGAGCAGTGGGTTTGAGCAATAGGTCTAATTCTGCTAAAACTGCCTTAGCATCGGCGAAAATCCGCTCAATTTCCTCACTATCTTCGATTAAGAAGGCATCAGATTCGTCTTCCTCCGATTCCTCGTCCCAAGCTAGAATCATCACCGGGGTATCCACGGGGACAAGAAGCATATAGGTAAGGTCATCGGTTTCATAGGCATTCTCAATATAACAGTCTAGCGATCGACCTTGCTCATCCCAGAGGGTTATGACATCCGCTTCTTCGAGTTCGTTTTCTTGAAAATTAAATTGAGGGGACATAGGCTCTCAAACGCTAATGATTGAATCAGAATATCATGAGATGCTCCTCAATCAAGCCAAGAATTCCGGTGCAAATGTTGAAAACCCTGTACATCAGTTAAATTGTATTGTAGGGGCGTGATGGTGATAAAATTCTCGCCAATAGCGCGTACATCCGTAGGCACTTGCGGGGGTAAATGGCTGTAGTCCGGTTGTTCGATATCTTCCACCACTTCCCCAATTAACCAGTAATAACTTTTACCCCTGGGGTCGAGTCTTTTCTCGAAGGTTTCCTCGTAGCGTCGCAATCCCTGCCTAGTGATTTTCACTCCCTTGATTTCGGCACTACTAACCGGAGGGACGTTGACATTGAGTAAAGTGGGAACAGGAAAAGGGTTAAGGGTAACTTTTCTGACTAAAGTGAGGGCAAAATCCGCAGCTGGTTGGAAATCACAAGCTTTAAAACTGGCCAGACTAACAGCAATACTGGGAATACCTTCGATTAATCCCTCCATGGCCGCGGAAACCGTGCCAGAATAGAGGATATCGGTGCCGAGATTAGACCCGTGGTTAATGCCAGCTAAAACCAAATCGGGAGGCTCTTTGAGGACGGCACTAAGGGCAAATTTCACCGAATCGGCCGGAGTTCCCGAACAGGACCAGGCAATCACCTCGGGATGAAAAATTCCTTCCACCTGTTCGGCTCGGATGGGATGGTGTAGGGTTAAGCCATGACCAGTAGCAGAGCGCTCGCCGTCGGGACAAACTACGGTGACTTGATGACCGGCGGCAGCGAGGGTGTTGGCAAGGGTGCGGACTCCTAGCGCGGAAATACCGTCATCGTTACTGATAAGTAATTTTAAAGAGCGATCGCTAGTCATGGGAAATTTCTGCTCTACTGCGCCGGCTAGTGGTATAATGTAATAGTATTTTATCGTGGGTACGTAGCTCAGAGGATAGAGCACCAGGTTCCGGTCCTGGGTGTCGGGGGTTCGACTCCCTCCGTACTCGTTCAGTTATCAGTAATCAGTTATCAGTTATCAGATGTGATACTAAATCTGTTTATTATGGGCTGCTTATGAGGAGAGGCACTCATGCAAGAGGGAATAAATAATCGGTTTTTAATCACCTGATTTAGTATCAGTTTTCAGTCAATAGTCTTGAGCGATAAGCTCGCGGCTGCCTTTTTACTGTTTACTGATTACTGTTTACTGTTTACTGATAACTGATTACTGTAACAGGTTTTGGTACGCTTTGAGGGTGGCAGTTTTGACGCTTTCGGGGACGAGGGGAAAGGTACTTAATATATGCTGAAATTCTATCTCATTTAATTCATACAAGTGGCCTACTATTGCATCTAGTTTCGCTCTAATTGCCATTCTTTCTCCTTCTTCTGTTACTCCATTTTTATGGGAACCTATCCCCACTTCTTTCGCTAATTCGTCAAATTCTTCGCTTATACAAATCAATTTTGCTGCCTTTTCTACTATCTCCTCAAAGTATTTATCTCCCTCTTTTAATCGGGGGATAGGTAGTTGATATATGTAGAAAAAATTTAGGTTTTGACTAACTTTTTGTCTGAGCATCCAATCAATTAAAAAGCTGTTTAAAATGGTAACAATGAAAAATTTGAATCCCTCATTTTCTCGAAAATTATTTTGTTCATACTCACTAATAGATAACGAATTTCCGCAAAAAACTGATTTAGGTATCAGACTAGAAATTAAAGAGCGTTCGTTTGTACTTGATGAAACTGACCGAAATCCTAAACGATAGGTTTGATAGTCTAAGATTTGACCTTTATCGACTTCACCGCGTTTTAATAAAGCTTGTCTTGCTTCCTTTTCATCTAACCAGTATTTCGGTAAAGCATACCGATGGGTGAATTGATGAATCATTTTTCCTTCGTAGAGGGGTAGTCTTCCTTCTGCGGGTTCAGTTTTAAATAAATAACTATCATTAGTCATGTGAAATTCTGATGTTAACTTGAGATTCCATGTATCGGGAAGGGTTTCTCCTAGCAGGGGAAAACGAGACATTTTTTCGGCAATTTGAATATCTATATCCTGTTTAAATTCCATTACCGAGAGGGAATCGGGGGATAGTTTGCGGATTAAGTTAGTTGAAATTTGCACTTGTTCATCTTTATTATACAAAAATATTTCTAATTCATTCTTACTAATTGCCTCTCTAGGATTAATGCGAAAAACAGCATTAAAAACATCGGTATTTTTACCTTTAGCAAAATCAAATAAACAGAATTTGAAACGATGGTCAACTCCTTCAAAAATAAATCTTTCATTGGATAAACCGAATAGAGTCCCTAACTGACAATGAGAAAATAACATTTCTCGCAGTTGCTTGGTTCCTAAATCGGTATAAATCCCACTGGGAATAATAATTCCACAGTAACCCTGGGGATGGAGGAGATTAAAACATTGTTCAACAAAAAGCTTATAGAGATTAATATCCGTCCCTTGCTTTTTACCATTCACAATAGAGATTTGATTTTTGTATTGTTCCGAGGAACGAAAATAGAGACTAACGTGGGGGTATTGACTTTGATATTCTAACCATGCTTGAGCGATTTCGGGATTAGTTATAGCAAAGAGCGGGATAGTTAGGACATAATAGAGAAAAAGAAATGAGGAGAAGCTTTCATGGCAGCACCCTATAGTGATGATTTAAGACAGAAAGCAGTGAGTGCCGTAGAGCGAGGGGAGAAAAAAAGCCATGTCTG
>NZ_JADBTX010000128.1:0-2824 GCF_020245945.1 Microcystis sp. M015S2 | reverse complement strand
TCGGGCTACATCAAATGTTCCAAAAAAATATAGAAGAGCTAATGCAAATTAGCCGCTATCGGTTGAAGGATTACATCAAAGGACAAAGAGCGATATCGCTTGCCCTATCTACCTTCTAGCTCGCTTGTCCCCCTCTCAGCAAGTTCATCCTTAAAAAATATCAACCGAACTGGGCGATAAACCTGATTTAATCCAGAAACAAACTCATCAGATAAACAGTAAATTTCTAACGACGAGAAAAGTAACATTATATTAAGTAAATATCTCTAGTTAAGGACTTTTTGCTATTCTGAGGAATAGGTACATAGTGCTAGTCCTCACGGATATTCAAACTCTCTCTAACTTTTTATAGAAAAACATAAATAACAGGGGGTTATAGTAATGATAACTTCAGATGTGGCTTCTTTGATTATCGGCATTGAAGAAAATGTGCGGGCAGAAAGCGCATATTATGGCAAGCCGGTCGAATGGCGAGAAAAATATCAAACGTGGCATTATGGAATTGGATTATCGGACACGCATTTCTTTAGTTTAGGAACTCTAGAAAAACAAGAACTGCAACTCCTAAAACGCCACGATATTCGTGATTTTGACCTGAGAATTCTTCCTGATGTTAAATCACCCTTTGAAAGCGACGAAGTTATAGAACGACTTAAATATGCTTTGAGATGGTTAGATGATTTACCAGAAAACTCATCTCAGAAAACAATTACAGGTAAGGGATTGGCTTTCCAGATATTGACAGGCAATCCAGATTATGAATATTCTAGAGATACAAAACCAATTCCCCCCGACCTAAGTTATGAGGATTATTTAAAGCAAAGTTGTCCGAAACTGAAGCCTAGTAAATATTTTCTTAAGAATCCTCAAGTTTGGGCTTATATGTTTTTGTTTATTTTTGTTTTATTTGCTGCAATTTTAACTCCTCCTTTATTTGATTTGATAAAAAATTTAATTGGTTCAATACCTTGGCTTAAAAATATAGATAATCTAGTTGAAAATATATCAAAAATATTGTTTTTCTTGTTAATTTTTATCATATCTTTCTTGCTTTGGAGGGTTTTTGTAATTATATCAAATTTTAAATGGTCGGGCTTTCAGAAAAAAAGTTTTTGGGATTGGCTACAATTATTGATAATACCCTTAATGTTAGCCCTGGGTGCTTTCTATCTGAATTCTGCAGCCGACTTTAGAGATTATCAAATTGCACAAGAGCAGAAACATCAGGAGATTCTGACGGATTATTTTTCCAAAATGCAAGATTTAATTGTAGAGACAAAAAAAAGCAAACAAACACCCGGTTCTAAAGAATCAAATTCAGAGGAAAGGTTACTGACAGAATTTAGATCGACTGCTAAAGCTTTAACTTTCTCTGTTTTAGAACAATTGGATGGTGAACGTAAAGGAAAAGTTATCATTTATTTAGCTGAATCTCAATTAATTACCGCTAATAACGATAATCAGTCCTCTCTGCCAGAAGTTAAAAATGATAATCCGTCTTCTCTGCCAGAAATTAAATTAAATGGAGCAAATCTAAAAGAGATAGTCTTAAAGAATGTTGACTTGTATAGTATTATTGACATGAAAAATAAGGATCGGATAATAAATGGAATAAAAATTAATAATGCTAATATGGAAAGAGCTAATTTGAGTAAAGTAAATTTATTCAAATCAGATCTAATGGGTTCTAATTTAGAGAATGCAACTTTACAAAATGTGAATTTTGCTGGTTCTACAATGAAAAGTTCAAGATTCATCAATGGTCAAATTACCGATGTAGATTTCACTGGTGTCAATTTATCAGAAACTATATTTGATAATATCAAGCTCGAAAATATAAAAATTTCTGATAAAACTAATTTTGACAATGCCTGTTTTACTAAAAGTGTCACATTTAATAATACCAAGCCTGATACCAAGCTGCTGACACCAAACTTTTTACAAAAACTAATAGATAAAAAAAATATTTTAGAAGCTAAAACTTCTCAAGAATGTGAACTTCTCAAGAAAATTGACAATTCACTCAAGCCCCAAATGCCCAAATAAATTTGAAAAGGATTTAATAGTATGAAGAATCGAGAGCGTTTAATTCTAGCTACTTTAATATTAAGTATTGGTCTTGCTGGCCAAGTATCTTCGCAACCTGTATCCTATGGGGTTGTTTATGGTTCGGATCGAGGCATTCAAGAAGCACAATGGGAAATAGAACAACTACCAAGACGATTGCCACAATATATAAACAAAAATAAGCTATTTAGACGTAGCAACTTTTATGTGAGTGTCATCCTATTCCCAACCAAGCAAGATGCTAATAACGCCCTACCAATAATAGAGGATGAATATAAAAGAGGGTCATTTGTCGTCCCTCTTAACGATTGGTGTCGTCCCAATTGGAGTAACTATAGAACGGCAATAAATGGCATAAACTATTATGACTGCGGAAGATGAGAAGTTCTTGTCAGAAAAACTAGGGCGATTATTCCTCGATTGCCCTACATTTATTTTGATGTTTACTTGATAAATAAGCTCTAAGACTGGAGCAAATCTACTGAAGTATTATCGATTAACTGAGCAACAGCATTAAGATAATCATTAAGTTCCATGTTGTGAGCTTGGGGAAATAAATTAAGGGTTTCTACCTTTGTTCCTTCTCCCTGTTCAATGCGTCTCACTTGACGCTCGGATACCTGAGAGGGGGACAAGCGAGCTAGAAGGTAGATAGGGCAAGCGATATCGCTCTTTGTCCTTTGATGTAATCCTTCAACCGATAGCGGCTAATTTGCATTAGCTCTTCTATATTTTTTTGGAACATTTGATGTAGCCC
>NZ_JADBTX010000127.1:0-30359 GCF_020245945.1 Microcystis sp. M015S2 | reverse complement strand
TAGATAACTTAGGAAGGTATGAAGAAGCGATCGCATCCTGGGATCGAGCTTTAGAAATTAAACCCGATAAGCATGAAGCTTGGTACAACCGAGGGAATGCGTTAGATAACTTAGGAAGGTATGAAGAAGCGATCGCATCCTACGATCGAGCTTTAGAAATTAAACCCGATTTCCATGAAGCTTGGTACAACCGAGGGGTTGCGTTAGGTAATTTAGGAAGGTATGAACAAGCGATCGCATCCTACGATCAAGCTTTAGAAATTAAACCCGATTACCATGAAGCTTGGTACAACCGAGGGAATGCGTTAGATGACTTAGGAAGGTATGAAGAAGCGATCGCATCCTACGATCAAGCTTTAGAAATTAAACCCGATTACCATGAAGCTTGGTACAACCGAGGGGTTGCGTTAGATAACTTAGGAAAGTATGAAAAAGCGATCGCATCCTGGGATCGAGCTTTAGAAATTAAACCCGATAAGCATGAAGCTTCGTACAACCGAGGGAATGCGTTAGGTAATTTAGGAAGGTATGAACAAGCGATCGCATCCTACGATCAAGCTTTAGAAATTAAACCCGATAAGCATGAAGCTTGGGATAATCGAGGATATGTTTTAACTTGTATGGGACGATATAAAGATGCATTAGAATCTTGTGATCGTGCTATTAAAATTAATTCAAATTATGCTAATGCTTACTACAATAAAGCTTGCTGTTATGGCTTACAAAACAATGTAGAATTAGCTATCGAAAACTTACAACGCGCCATCAATCTTGATGTCAAATATCAGGATATGGCGAAAACGGAGCAAGATTTCGAGCAGATTCGGGGAGATGAGCGGTTTCAGAGATTGCTAAATCGAGTATAATAATATATATTTGTATTTTAGCTAAGGAGATATTCTATGACTAATACCTACACAGCTATCATTCAGCCAGACGGAGATTGGTGGATTGGTTGGATAGAAGAAATTCCGGGAGTTAACTGTCAAGAAGCATCTCGTGATCAGTTATTAGAAAGCCTAAAAATTACTCTTAGTGAAGCATTAGAATTGAATAAACAGGAAGCAATTGCCGCTACTAGGGGAAACTACCAAGAAGAGAAAATTGTTGTATGAAACGTAAACAGTTTATCGATCACGTCCTGTAGGGGCGAAGCATTCGGATAGGAAATCTACGGTTTCAGCGATAAGTTATTGCCCGAATGCTTCGCCCGTACTTTTTCAGCAAGTCCTAGCCATTCTTGGTGGTTTAACCCCCAATTAAATAAAAGATCTGCGATTCCAAGACATACCGGAGTGATAATTATCACAATTGGGCAATTCAGCAATGGGAAAAAGTTGCCAAACCTTTATTAACTTGTGAGGCAGTTATCACTGAATCCTGTTTTATTTTGTGAAGTAAATAAAGAGAGAAAATTATTCATGTCAAACAAAACTATTGATCTCAATCAAGTACAGTTAACTTTACAAGAACTACTTGCCTTAATAAAGGTAGATACTGAAATTATTATAACCGAAGGAAACAAGCCTGTAGCTCGTCTAATTCCTTGGGGAGATACTGAAAAAACAACGTCTGAAACTCCTTCTCCTAAGTTACGACAACCAGGACTACACGCTGGAAAAATTGGGACTAGCGAAGATTTTGATGAGCCACTTCCTGAAGAATTTTGGACAGGTGAATCATGAAATTTCTTTTAGATACCCATACATTTATTTGGTGGGATAGCGAACCAGAAAAACTCTCTCAAAGAGCTTTAGAACTGTGTAGAGATCCTAGTAATACGCTATTACTTAGTATTACAAGTATTTGGGAAATGCAAATCAAACTACAACTAGGTAAACTATCACTCAAGATACCTTTAGCAGAAATGATTAATACTCAGCAGGAAACTAACCAAATTGGCCTTTTATCAATTACAGTCAGCCATGTTTTAGCTTTAAATACTTTACCTAACATCCATAAAGATCCATTTGACCGCTTGTTAGTTGCTCAAGCTAATCTTGAAAATGCTAGACTGATTAGCCATGATTCAATATTAGCAAAATATCCTGTTCAGATAGATTGGTAGATAGGGCTTGCTGAATAAATGTGAAATATAGACGAGGTAAGGGTTTTAGGGTTCTGTTTTGCTCTCACAGGTGCAAGATTTTGAGAGAATCGTCGTTCAAAACCTTGCGTCTTCATCGGCCCGCGTCCTGTAGGGGCGAAGCATTCGGACAATAACCTATCGGTGAAACCGTAGATTTTCTATCCGAATGCTTCGCCCGTACTTTTTCAGCAAGTCCTAGCCATTCTTGGTGGTTTAACCCCCAATTAAATAAAAGATCTGCGATTCCAAGACATACGGAAATTAGGGATATTCTCGCTAATAAAATCTGCAAAGATATCGGAATACCACTAATAAAATAAATCGTTCATCAGTCTTGATGTCAAATATCAGGATCTGGCAAAAACAGATAAAGATTTTGAGCAGATTCGGCGAGATAATCGGTTAAGTTAAGTAAATAAAAAAAGAGATAACTATCTATGTCGAAAGCAATCCCATCATCACAGTTAGGCGATAATAACTCTTAAGTTCCAACTTTCTATCCTAATCAGGAGACCGATTGCTATGACACTGGCAAATACCCACCTAAAAATCGAAAATTTCGCTCATTATATCATAAAAATCACAAAAAATACTTAATTTAATAAGACAACTAAATAATTGTTTAATCAGTAATTCTTGAGGAAATCTAAAATCAGAACCCAACTGGCAAAAAAAGTGAGAGAATAAAAACATAGTTCAGAGAGTAGAGGCTGTCAAGACAAGCTTTCCAGTCGTAAAATCCATAATTCCTGCCGGGTGAGGGCCGATAACTAACTTTCAAAAAAGCAGAATTAAATTTAGTAGAAAAAAATCGCAACAATCTGTCAATCTACTGAAAAAAAGAGAGAAACCTTATGTTTTGTGAACAATGCGAACAAACCGCTAGTGGTAATGGTTGTCATCAGTGGGGAGCCTGTGGAAAAAGTCCCGAAGTCAACGCCGTTCAAGACTTATTAGTTTATTGTCTGCGGGGATTAGCATCGGTGGTTTTAAAAGCCAAAGAAGCGGCAATATCTACTCGCGAAGCCGATATTTTTACCTGCGAGTCGCTTTTCGCCACCATGACCAATGTGAACTTCGATCAAAGACGTTTTACCGATTATATTCAGCGTTGTTTAGAGATTCGGGAAAATTTAAAAGCACAATTGGGATCGCTGGACTGGTCTGCACTTGCTAACTATCAGCCTAATTTTAATGAGAGCCTAGTCAGCCAAGGTCAAGAAGTATCCTTAGAACTAATTCAAAAAGTACAAGACCTCGATATTTTTTCCCTAAAGTTAACCGCTATCTACGGAGTTAAAGGTCTTGCTTCCTATACTTTCCACGCTCAGGAATTAGGTCAAGAGGATGACTCAGTTTATCAGGTTATCCAAGAGACTTTAGCGGCAATTGATCGCAGTGATTTAAACCTGAATGATTGGGTGGCAATCTGTCTAAAAGTTGGGGCAGCAAACCTGCGAGCCATGGAATTATTAGATCAAGGTCATACCGAAACCTACGGTCATCCCATACCGACAAATGTTCCCTTAAATCCGCGTCTAGGTAAAGCCATTTTAGTCTCCGGCCATGATATTAAACAATTAGCGGCTTTACTGGCACAAACTGCCAATACTGGGATAACAGTCTACACCCACGGAGAATTATTACCCGCCCACGGTTATCCAAAACTAAAAGAAAAATATCCCCATCTCTACGGTCATTATGGCACCGCCTGGCAAAATCAAACTAAAGAATTTGCTAAGTTTCCGGGGGCAATAGTTTTAACTACTAATTGTCTCATGCCCCCCCACGAAAACTATGAAAGTAAACTCTTTACCCTCGGACCTGTGGGTTATGCCCATATTAACCGCTTAGAAACAGTGGACGGTGCGATCGATTTTAGTCCCGTGATTGCTAAAGCGCAGTCATTGCCCGGATTTACTGAAATAAGCGAACCTCGGCAGGTAATGGTAGGATTTGCCCACAATACTGTCCTCAGTGTCGCTGATACGGTGGTTAATGCCCTTAAACAGGGTAAAATCCGTCACTTCTTCCTAGTTGGGGGCTGCGATGGGGCAAAACCCGATCGCAATTACTACACCGAATTTGTGGAACAAGTCCCCGAAGATTGCATCGTTTTAACCCTTGCCTGTGGAAAATTCCGCTTTTTCGACAAACAATTAGGTAGCATCGAAGGATTACCCCGGCTGATGGACGTGGGACAATGTAACGATGCCTATAGTGCCATCAAAATCGCCCTAGGATTAGCCAACGCTTTTAACGTTAGCGTCAACGAGATTCCCCTCTCCCTAATTATCTCTTGGTACGAACAAAAAGCGATCGCTGTACTGCTCACCCTGCTACATCTAGGGATGCAAAATATCCGTCTGGGACCAACTTTACCGGCATTTATCTCCCCCAACGTCCTCAAATTCCTCTCCGATACCTATCACCTGCAGCCGATTACTACCCCCGCAAAAGACTTAGCCGATTGTCTAGGTTAAAACTTTCTGTAAAAATCCCACCCTTGGCCACAAACCGTGGCCTATGGGAAGGAGAGGGATATTATCCTCAAGGAGAATAATTTTTATGTCCGTAATCACTTTAAGCATTGATGGTAAAGATGTAGCGATCGAAGCGGGTTCGCGAGTTCTCGCAGCCGCTAGTCAGGTAGGAATAAAAATTCCCGCTCTCTGTCATCTCGATGGGGTTTCTGAAGTGGCCGCCTGTCGCTTATGTTTGGTAGAAGTTGAAGGTATTAATAAATTATTACCCGCCTGTGTAACGGAAGTGGCGGAAGGAATGGTGGTCCATACCGATACCCCAAAACTGAAAGAATATCGCCGCATGACGGTGGAATTATTATTCGCTGAAGGCAATCACGTTTGTGCGGTTTGTGTGGCTAATGGTAACTGTGAATTACAAGATTTAGCCATCGAAGTGGGTATGGATCATAGTCGTTTTCCCTACCGTTTTCCCAAGCGAGAAGTCGATATTTCCCATCATCTTTTTGGTATCGATCATAATCGTTGTGTTCTCTGTACCCGTTGTGTGCGAGTCTGTGATGAAATTGAAGGGGCGCACGTTTGGGATCTGGCTTATCGCGGCGAAAAAGATAAAATTATTGCGGGAATGGATCAGCCTTGGGGCAGCGTTTCCGCCTGTACTTCCTGCGGCAAATGTGTTGCCGCTTGTCCAACGGGGGCCATATTCCGCAAGGGTTCCGCCGTTTCCGAAAAAGAGGAAGATCGATCGAAGTTGGAATTTTTAGTTAACGCCAGGACTGAACACCAATGGACGCGTTAGCGAAAAATGGTAGATTCTCAAAACGCTCGTTGGGGACATCTAGGTATTTATGCCAAGTATCTGCGGGCGGAAATGGCTCTGTATGACGAGATTATGGGGATGAATGAAGATATTCGCTTGATTTCCGATTACTGCGGTATTTCTGCTCGGGAAACTCAACGAGCAAAGGACTACGCTTTCGGTGGCGGTGTCAGTCAGTATGAATTTTGGCCTAGTATTGATATGGCAAAGGCTTGGTTGAGGATGGCGCGAGGACAGGGAACGGCGATCGATAGCGTCTTTCTACAACACGAAATCTTAGAATCGGATTTAGTGATTAATCAGGGTATGAATCAGCCTTCTGCTCACGAAATCGCTCAAGCTCAATATGGTTGGTCTGTCCTACTGCGTCAAGGGAATCAATAATGTTATGAATGATACAAATCTCGAACAGATCTTTCTGCAAGCCTTGGATCGCTGTCTATCCCTGCTGGATTATCAATCTCAACCAACCAATTTAGCTTGGTCCGCGATCGAACTTTTCGCCGAAGTTGGGCGATTTCCCCAGATGCTTCGCCAATTCTGTGATCAATATCGAGAGCGTGTGGCGGCGGCAGATCGGGCGATCGAGGATTACGCCAGTAGTGTGGATAATTGGACAGTCAAGGGGACTATTTTCGGGGCGCAGGATCAATGTAATATCTTGCATTTTTTTCTCAATGTCCACACGAAAAATTTTAAGTTTTTTAGAGGTGAAAATTGGACACCACAGCTAATCTGTGAATTTTTGCAAGAATGGAAGGGGATCGATCTTTTTTCTTTAATTGCAGATAATCAGGAACTTGTCGAGACAGGCAAAAACCCGCCCCTCGGTAAACAGCCGCTTTTCTATTAGCTAGTAATCACTATTGCCAAAACCTAACAAACAAGGAATTAAAATTATGAGTAAAATTCGCTTCGCTACTGTCTGGTTAGCTGGTTGTTCGGGATGCCATATGTCCTTCCTCGATTTGGACGAATGGCTGTTAGAATTAGCCGAAAAAGTTGACGTGGTGTATAGTCCCGTCGGCTGCGATCTGAAAACCTATCCGGAAAATGTCGATGTCTGTTTAGTGGAAGGAGCGATCGCTAATCAGGATAATTTAGAACTAATTCATCTAGTCCGTCAAAATACCAAAACCGTCGTTTCTTTTGGTGATTGCGCCGTGACTGCTAACGTTCCCGCTATGCGGAATATGTTAGGAACTGCCGATCCCGTGCTAAAAAGGGCTTATTTAGAGTTAGGAGATAACACACCTCAACTACCAGAAGAACCCGGTATCGTTCCCGAATTATTAGATCAAGTGCTGCCCGTCCATCAAGTCATTCCCATCGATATTTTTATGCCGGGTTGTCCCCCCGATGCCGACAGAATTCGCGAGACATTGATTCCGATTTTAAAAGGGGAATTACCGGTGATGGCAGGGCGAGAAATGATTAAATTTGGTTAATTGAATCAGTTATCAGTTATCAGTTATTTTAGCTATCAGCCGTCAGTCGTCAGTCGTCAGTCGTCAGTCGTCAGGAGACAGGAGACAGCTTTTATGTATTCTCCCCATTTGCTTCTCCCTTCTCCCCTCACTCCCCAATTCATAATTCACAATTCATAATTCATAATTCACAATTCATAATTCATAATTCATAATTCATAATTCATAATTCATAATTCCCTAAATCAAGTTAAAATATCCGCTCCCAACATCCGTTGATATTTAGCTTCTAAGGCTTGTTTCAAATTGGGCAAAGTGATTAAATGGGGATCATCTAACATAATTTTTTCGGCGGCATCTCTTGCCAAAACTAACACCTCTTGATCCTCGACTAAACTAGCGAGGGCAAAATCTGGTAAACCCGATTGTCGTTGTCCTAAAACTTCCCCCGGACCGCGAAATCGCATATCCATTTCCGAGATAAAAAAGCCGTCTTGGGATTGTTCCAAAACCGTCAATCTTTGACGGGAATTAGCACTATTAGTCCCACTTAAAAGTAAACAGTAGGATTGATGGGAACCTCTGCCCACGCGCCCCCGTAATTGATGCAATTGTGAAAGGCCAAAACGTTCGGCATTTTCAATTAACATCACCGTGGCATTGGGAACATCCACCCCCACTTCAATAACCGTAGTTGAGACAATAATTTGCAGAATATTATCGCGAAAAGCTGTTAAGATTTCCTCTTTTTCGGCGGAACTCATGCGACCATGGAGTAAACCGATATTAAAATTGGGAAAAATCTTTTCTGATAAATTTTGATATTCTTCCACCGCAGCCCTCACATCTAATTTTTCCGATTCTTCAATCAAGGGAAAAATCACATAAGCTTGTCTGCCTTGAGCAATTTCACGGCGAATTAAATCATAGGCAGCCCTTCTTTGATTCCCATTTAAAGCGGTGGTTTGAATCGGTTGTCTGCCGGGGGGTAATTCGTCAATTTGACTCACATCCAAATCCCCATGCAGGGTTAAAGCTAAAGTACGGGGAATCGGTGTTGCTGTCATGGTTAAAACGTGGGGAGACTCTCCTTTGCTTAATAATCTTGCCCTTTGTTGTACCCCAAAGCGATGCTGTTCATCAATAACAACTAAACCTAATTTGCGGAAATTAACTGCATCTTGAATTAGGGCATGAGTTCCCACTAAAAGTGGTAATTCTCCTGTCTCTAATTGGGCGTGAATTTCTCGCCGTTTAGCGGTTTTTGTGGAACCAGTTAATAATTCTACGGGTAAATGTAAGAGATTAAACCAGCTAACTAACTTACGATAATGTTGTTCTGCTAAAACTTCCGTGGGAGCCATTAATGCCGCTTGATAACCAGATTGTAGGGCTGCTAAAATAGCATAAACTCCGACAATTGTTTTGCCAGAACCCACATCCCCCTGCACAAGACGATTCATCGGGGTGCTAGAATCTAAATCCTCTAAAATTTCTTCAATAACTCGTTTTTGAGCATTAGTTAATTGAAAGGGAATTATCTGATTAAATCGATCAATTAATTGACCCTTAGCACTAAACACAGCACTTTTCTGTGTCTGACGATACTGTTGCCGCCGCCGCAGAAAACCCAATTGTAAAAAGAAGAATTCATCAAAGACTAATCGCCGTCGCGCTTGACTTAGAATCTCGGCATTATTAGGGAAATGAATGTTAGTAATTGCTGTTTTTAAATCGATTAATCCGTATTGTTTTCTTAGACCGAAAGGCAAGGGATCTTTTATCGCCTCTACTGCCCCAAAAGCGGCGACTACAGCCTTTCTAATTAGGTCGGCGGGTACTCCATCGGTGAGGGGATAAACTGGCAGAATACGCCCGATGTTTAAGGACTCAATACTTGCCCCAGAACTGTCTAATAATTCAAATTCAGGATTTTCTAAAGTTAACCCATATTTACCCGCTTTGACTAAACCACTAACCGCCACCACCGAACCGACCAGATAGAGTTTTTTTTGTCCTTCTTGCCAAGCACGATTAGTATAGCGAGTTCCCGCATAAAAACGGTTTAATTTTATCTGTCCAGTGCGATCCTGTAAGAGCAATTCAAAGATAGCTAACTTGGTATTTTTGGGGCTAGTAAAACAATTACAGCGCTTGACATTCCCCACTAAAGTTACCGTTTCCCCCTCGGTTAAATTAGCGATATTGACTTGACGACTGTAATCCACATGATCCCGGGGATAATAATATAATAAATCTTCAACTTTGTGGAGGTTTAATCTTTCTAAAAGACTGGCTTTTCTCTCTCCCACTTCCGCTAGATATTTCAAGGGTTGTTCCAGGGTGACTTGCCGTGGAGAATTAGCCTTTGCCGTGATGGGAGTGGTATTAATAATTTTCGCCGCAGCTGGTTCTTTTGGGGTGGGGGTTGCTTCTAAAGTTTGCCGTAATTGTTGCAAAAAATTGCGAGTTTCGGCGACTAATTGTTGTCTTTGTCTGGGATTAAATTGGGAATATTGGGCAAATTTTTGGGCTAATTCTCGCCAGCGATTTCTCTCACTGGTGGCAATTCCCACGGGAGGATTATCCCCGAAACTAAGACACAAAAACTCGCTAAAACGGTATTGATTTCCCTGAAGATCAGGATAACCTTTTTCCGCTTCTACAGATAAGGCTTTTTGTAATCTCACCCAGTCGGGTATTTCCCCTTTCATAATTGCCTCTTGACTCCAAATTTCCCGGTATTATGCTTCCCTGATACCCCTGTTTGATGATAACTGATTAATCGTACCAACTACTGCGCCATGCCGCTTCCGCTTGAGCGATAGTATATTCTTTGCGAATACGATGATATTGTTCCCCTAGACGATTTAATTGTTCCCAAAGGGAGCGAATTTGATTTCTTTCGACACTTAAGCGCGTATCAGCAAATTCCAGTTCAGCCATTCGTAGATGAATCGCCGTTACTTTAGTGACTTTGCCACTTGAAAAATCATGCTCATCCCCATCATCTTCATCTTCATCTTTTTCTTCCTCTGGTTCAGGGTTTTTAGCTTCCACTAGAATGTTTAACATATTATTTCCTCCACCTAGGGATTGTCCTTCTTCTCCCGCTTGAATTGCCATATCGATAATTTGACTGGGTAGATGAGGGGGAAGAATATAAGCTTTTTGTAGTTGCTGATTAATTTGTTTAGAGAGATGATTGAGAATCTCGATACAGTTTTTTTCCAGCACTCGACAACAATGGAGTAAAATATCGGGGTTATTAATCTCTCCAGTTGCGGCTAGATTTTCCCGTTTGTCTAGAAAAAGTTTCAAGAAATCTGGGGTATTTTTCGTCTCTGCTGGACTTTTAGAGAATCCTACCCCTGAAAATGCCCCTCGATCGAAGCTCTGCTCGCCCAATTGCTGTAAACTGGCTTTAGCCTCTTGTCCTAGAGCTTTGATCTCCTCTTGTAGTTTCTGACGATTGCTGTGGGAGAGGGCCAGAAATTCCCCCCCATAGTAACGGGTACAGATATAATACACTGCCCCGATCGCCTGTTTATAGAGAGATTCACCGAGTAAATCAAGATAAATTCGGTATTTTTCTCGCATTCTTTCGGCTAAATTTGCCACTTCCGTTTCTATGTTCTTTAAATCTTGTTGTAGCTTGTTCAGTCTTCCAGTCATAGAAATTTTACCGAGGGAGAAGTTAGCGATCGGCGAATTCTATTATAGCGACTCACTGTCAGCTATAGCGCCCTGACATGGGGGAGATGTTTAGACTCGATCGGTTGTCAGTTATTTTAGCTATTAGCTTTTTGCAGACCAGCTTTTAGCATTTGTTTTGGCAAAGATAACTGCTATAATCAGGCTAATTAGTAGGAAAACTCTCTATCTCTATATTTTTGCATAGTTTACACCACAAGTCCGGGCATGAAAACCGACAGTATTTTTTATGATCTTTTTCAATCTTATCCGTCAATTTTCTTTGAATTAATCAACCTTTCCCCCGGAGAAGCCGAGAATTACCGCTTTGATTCCGTCGAAATCAAGCAACTAGCTTTTCGTATTGATGGCGTATTTTTGCCCAATATTACCGATCCTAGCATTCCTATTTATTTCTGCGAGGTGCAATTTCAAGATGATCAGAATTTTTATGGCCGTTTCTTTGCTGAAATCTTCTTATATCTCAGTAAAACTGCTTTTAACAATGATTGGCGCGGGGTGGTCATTTATCCCCATCGTCGGGTAGAATCAGATCAGGTTGTACGTTATCAAGACTTATTGACATCTGGGAGAGTGACGCGAATCTATTTAGATGAACTAGATGATATTAATCAAGATTCCCTGGGTATTGCCACCATAAAATTAATTATTGCTAAAGAAAATCAAGCAGTGGCAACAGCCAAACAACTTATTGAACGAGTGCGAACTGAATTTACCCAACCGCAAAACTTCCTACAATTAATAGAAACGATCCTTATCTATAAATTACCACGTCTAAGTCGCCGGGAGATAGAAGCCATGTTTAGTTTAGATGAACTGAAACAAACCCGTTATTTTCAAGACGTTCGAGAAGAAGGTAAACTGGAAGGTAAACTGGAAGGTAAACTGGAATCTGTGCCGCGTTTATTGGCTTTAGGTTTAACGGTAGAACAAATTGCTCAAGCCTTGGACTTAACTGTAGAAAAAGTGCGAGAAATACCAGAAACCCATTAAGATAATCTAGCAGTAAGCTATGACAGTGTTTCTCATCAGGATAAAGTGTAACCTAATTTGCTATCGACCACCGACTCGACAAAACGACAACTTCGCACCTCACCATCAAGATAACTGCTGTACTTAAATTTATGACTAGCACTCCTTCAGCTTCTTTAAAATTTAAAAAAACAAAAATTACCGACACAAATATCACTCTCTCCCATGGCAGTGGTGGCCAAGCAATGCGGGATTTAATTAACGAGATATTCGTTAATAACTTCGATAATAACTTACTGGCAACCCTTGAAGATCAAGCCCGATTTGAGATTAAAGATTTAGCTAAAATAGGCGATCGCTTGGCATTTACCACCGATTCCTATGTGGTTTCTCCCCTATTCTTTCCGGGGGGTGATATTGGCAGTTTAGCAGTCAATGGAACCGTTAATGATTTGGCTGTCGGTGGGGCAATTCCTCTCTATCTCAGTTGTAGTTTTATCCTCGAAGAAGGTTTATCTATCGACACCCTAAAAACCATCGTTACCAGCATGAAAATAGCCGCCGACAAAGCAGCGGTAAAAATCGTCACCGGGGATACAAAAGTCGTTCCCAGGGGACAAGGGGATCAAATATTTATTAATACCTCTGGAGTGGGGGTAATTCCGGCCCGAATCCATTCCAGTGCTAATAATTTACAAGTTGGCGATCGCATTTTGATTAACGGTTTTCTGGGGGATCACGGCGCCGCCATTCTGATTGCCAGGGGCGAATTAGACCTGCAATGCACAATCGAAAGCGATTGTCAAGCCCTGAATTATTTAATTTCTGCAATTCTGGCCGTTTGCCCGGAAGTTAAAGCGATGCGGGATGCCACTAGAGGCGGATTAGCCACAGTTTTAAACGAATTCGCCCAAAGTTCGGGGGTGGGAATACAGGTGCAGGAAACGGCGATCCCCATCCGGGAAGAAGTGCGCGGAATGTGCGAATTATTGGGCTTAGAACCGCTTTATCTGGCAAATGAGGGAAAATTAGTCCTTGTCGTGCCTCCGGAGGCAGAAAATCGCGTTTTAGCAGTGATGCGTTCCCATCCTGACGGTAAAAATGCCGCTTCTATCGGAGAAGTCGTCGCTTCTCCCCCCAATTTAGTTTACTTAAAAACCCCTTTCGGCACTAAAAGGATTCTCGATATGTTAGTCGGTGAACAATTACCGAGAATATGTTAATTAGACAGGAGACAGTTTTAAAGGAAAAAGTGAAAAGTAAAAAAACAGATAGTTGGGGTTTTGGGGTTTTAGTGGAAATTTCCCTGATAACTGATAACTGATAACTGATAACTGAAAATGCACGAACTAGGAATCACCCAAAATATTATCGAACTTGCCTTAGAACATTCCCGAGGAATGAAAGTTAAGCGCGTGGTGTTAGAGATTGGTAAACTAACGGCAATTATGCCAGAATCGATCGCTTTTTGTTTTGATACCTGTTGTCAAGGTACTAATATAGAGGGGGCAATGTTAGAGATTCTGGAAATTTCTGGTTTAGGACAGTGCCAAGATTGCGGAAATGAGCTAGAACTAGAATATCCCTACGGAATCTGCGATCGATGTGGTAGTCGCAATATAATCATTTTACAGGGACAAGAATTAAATCTCAAATCGTTGGAGACAGAATCCTTATGTGTATAACCTGTGGTTGTTCTGATAACTCGGAAGTAACGGTAACTAATCCGCAAACGGGAACCCATGAACATATTTTAGCCGATGGTACTGTTATTAGTCATAGCCATCACGATCACGATCATGAACATCCCCTTCATCCCGCAGAAATTCACGCTCAAATTCATGGTAACATTCTCCAAGTTGAGCAAAATCTGCTGGCAAAAAATAATCTGTTAGCGGCACAAAATCGCGGTTGGTTGAAGGGGAGAAAAACTGTTGCCCTTAATCTGGTTTCTTCCCCTGGTTCGGGAAAAACTACCCTGTTAACTCGCACAATTGCCGATTTAAAAACCTCTATTCCTATCAGTGTCATTGAGGGAGATCAAGCAACTGCCAATGATGCCCAAAAAATTAGTGAAACCGGTTGTCAGGTTATCCAAATTAACACTGGAACAGGTTGTCATTTAGAAGCATCAATGGTAGAGAGAGGATTAATCGAACTCGATCCACCGATGAATTCTTTAGTCATGATCGAAAATGTCGGTAATCTAGTTTGTCCTGCTTTATTTGATTTGGGAGAAAATGCCAAAGTCGTCATTCTTTCCGTCACCGAAGGAGAAGATAAACCGATTAAATATCCCTATATGTTCCACGCTTCTCAAGTCATGATCTTGACAAAAATAGACCTACTACCCTACGTTAATTTTAACCTTGATCGCTGTTTAGATTATGCCTATCAGGTTAATCCCAATCTGAAAGTTTTTCAAGTTTCCGCTACCACAGGAGAAGGTTTAGATGCTTGGTACGGTTGGTTAAAATCGCTGGTTTAAGTTAAGCAGTAACACACCAAAAAAGTTCAGTCTAACCCCTAAAAACAATGACCCTAGCACTTGACCAAAATATTTATAATCAACTGTTGACTAAATTTCAACCCAAGATTATTGAAAATGAGGAAGAATATGAGCAAGCTCGTCATCTTCTGATTAATCTAATTAGTAAACAGGATCGACTACCAGAAGAAACCGCGATGGTTAAATTAATGGCGACAATTATTAAGGATTTTGATGCCAAACAACCTCAATCCGAACCAGCTTCACCGCAGGAAGTATTATTACACTTAAGGTCAGCTAACAACATGAAACAAGCTGATTTAGTTGGTAAAATTGGTTCTAAGGGTGTGGTTTCAGAAATTGTTAATGGCAAGCGATCGATTAGTAAAGCTCAAGGGAAAATTTTAGGAGAGATTTTCAATGTTTCCCCCAGTGTATTTATTTAATTCTCTATTAGTTGTTAATGAAAACAATCGTCATTGTTCCCCCGATTAAATGTCAAGGTATCAAAACTAAACTGCTATCATCAATCAAAATTTTAGCAGATCAGCAAAACTTTGATCGCTGGATAGAACCCTTTTGTGGTTCGGAGTTGGTAGCTTTTAATTTACAACTCAAAAAGGCCTTATACTAAATCTAGTTATAGCGTTTCCTAAGCTAGTGAGGTACACTTGTTTTTCTTCCCTTTTGCCTCTTGCCTTTTGCCTAAAACCCATAACTTTTGTACCTCAGCAGACTGAAAAACGCTATATTAAAAGCTGATACTAAATCCAGTTACTAAAGACTGATTATCTATTCCCCCTTTTGCCTCTTGCCTCTTGCATGAGTGCCTATGCTTATAAGTAGCCTATACTCAACGGATTTAGTATTATTTGCATAAGACCTCTTGCATAAATCCGAAAACAAACGATAGAAACAATAATGGGAGGGACTTTCAGTTAATTATTTATTAGTAGTTGATAATCTTCAAAAATGTTGCTGTACAAGGATCGACTTAAGACTTTTGCAAGAGGTCTATAAGACTCCTAAGGGTGTGCAGGTACATGATGCGAAGCTAGTAGCAGCCATGTGCGTTCATGACCTTACACATATTCTGACCTTTAATGTTGACGATTTTAGCCGTTACCCGGAAATAATCGCCGTTCATCCTGCGACCGTCAGGTGCTAACAATAAGGGTGACTTTTAAGCAAAAACGCGAGCATCCCGAGGACGAACATAAACTTGCTCCCCGACTTGGAGATGCAATTGATCCAGTTGTTCTCGATTCAGATGGGCAATCAGGAGAGAGCGATCGGGTAGAATTAATTCCACATCGATGGCCCAACCCAGATGGATAATGCGCTCGACTTTTGCCTCAATGCTAGACCCATTGGGGGAAGAGAGAATTTCTAGGTCGTGGGGACGAATAAAAATCTTGACTCCGTTAGTACCCCCCCCAAGCTGCTCGAACAGTGCAGCCGAGGTCGGTGGTACAACATTCACCCGGCCGATAAAACTCATCACAAAAGCAGAGGCAGGATGATCGTACACCTGATCGGGAGTCCCCACCTGTTCGATTTTACCCTCATTGAAAATTACGATCTCGTCGGCCACTTCCATGGCTTCCTCCTGGTCGTGGGTGACAAAAACACTGGTGACATGGACTTCCTCGTGTAACTGTCGCAACCAAACCCGCAGCTCTTTTCTAACTTTGGCATCCAAGGCCCCAAAAGGCTCATCTAATAATAATACTTCCGGTTCTACCGCTAAAGCCCGGGCCAGGGCAACCCGTTGACGTTGACCCCCGGATAGTTGGGCCGGATAGCGATCGCCTAATCCCTGCAATTGAATTAAACTCAAGAGACTGTCCACTCGTTTTTGAATGTAGTCCGGGGCAGCTTTGCGAATATTTAAACCGAAAGCGATATTCTGACGCACCGTCAGGTGTTTAAAAAGCGCATAATGCTGAAAAACAAAGCCAATATTCCTTTTTCTGACATTTAAATGGGTTGTGTCTTTGCCGTTGATGATAATTTTGCCTGTGTCGGGGGGTTCTAATCCTGCGATCGCTCTCAGGAGGGTGGTTTTTCCCGAACCAGACGGCCCCAGCAGTGCCACCAGACGATTCGATTTAATCTCTAGGTTGATGTTGTCTAAAGCGGTAAAGGTGCCGAATTTTTTCGATACTTGCTCGATGATGATGCTCACGGTGGGTAATCCTCTGGCAAAAAAATGTATAGGGTTTGACCGTATTTTAACCATGATTCAATCGCAATCGTATTAAAATACACTCACATTTTACAAGATAGCAAGAAAATTAAGTTTCGATTCGGAGATTACTGGTTATAAACAGAGACTAAAAAGATTGAACAGCGATAAAAGCTTACTATTACTGTTTTTTACTCTTTTAGTCGGTTCTAAAGGCTTAATTAATCAATTTTGTCTCTTAACCACCAGAAACGCACCGGAGAAAAGAGACGACTGAGGCAAAAATGGACTATTCTTTATTGACAATATTTAGCTTTTTTATCGGGATTGTCGTGGGATTAACGGGAATTGGTGGTTCATCCCTGATTACACCCCTATTAATCTTTGTATTTCAGGTTCCCGCTACCACCGCAGTGGGTTCCGATGTGGTGGCGGCCGGGTTGATGAAAGTGGTCGGCACCGTTCGTCACTGGCAACAGCAAACGATCGAGTTAGAAGTGGTAAAATGGCTAGTAATTGGCAGTGTACCCGGTTCTCTGTTAGGATTAGTCGGTTTTCGCTATTTTCAGCAGAATGGCTCCCTCAATCTCGATCAATGGTTGCCTCATATCATCGGTCTTGTCTTGATGATCGTGACTGTCCTAGCGGCCCTAGAACTACTAATCTCCTTATTTTTTCCCGATTTGTCCCCTTTGTCCTGGCCAAAATTAGATTTAACCACTCGATCGGGTCAGATAAAAACAACGGTATTAGGGGCAATTTTAGGCTATTTGGTCGGTTTAACCAGTATTTCCAGTGGTTCCTTATTTGCATTGGTCTTGATGACCTTTTTTCAGCTTGATTCTCGCAAATTAGTCGGTACAGATCTATCGCAAGCGTCCATCCTCTTAACCTGTACTTCCATCGGTCATCTGGGATTAGGAACGGTAGATTGGAATCTGGTACTTCCTATCTGGTTGGGTGGGATACCGGGGGTAGTAGTGGGAGCAAGATTATCGGAGTATTTGCCCAAAAATGCCCTAAAAATACTGCTTTATACGGTTCTAGTCACGGTCAGTTGGCGCTTACTTCAACCCACCTAATCCCCAGATTTCACTCGAAAGTCATCATACTACCGATCAACAGATCGGGACTGGTGGCGACAAAATAGATAATTCCCGCACCGAGAATAACGATCGCTAAACTAAATAGTAGCACCCATCGATCGGCTGGTTCGTAGGTATCTTCATCTATATCTCGTCTGACTGTAAAATAATGGGCTGTGGTCAAAAATACGGTCAATAAACCCACTAAAGCAAACATTAAGCCTAATTTCCAACCATAACCGGGCCGGGGAACCAGAGGAGGATGAAAGGCCCGTAAGCGCAGGATAACCATACCAAAACCCATTAATGCGATCGCTGTTCGCATCCAAGACAGATAGGTGCGTTCATTGGCCAGATGATCGCGGACTCGATTGGGATTGACTTTTTTCGGTTCAATGCTGGTCTTGCTTTCCGTCACTGGCGATTTGAGAAAAAATAACATGATCGAGATGGCTACGGTCAAGAAGATGATGTTATTGTATGGCACTTGAGTTATAGATGGTATTGAAAAAATCTAAAATCTCTTTTTAGATGTATTTGTATTAAATCAAAAATTAAATAGATTCTGCTTGCTGCTGGAAAAGCGCCCATCCATAGCTTAAGGATAAGGCCAAGAAAGCGAGGGGAAGACTTTCCTTGATTATAAATACACCCAAACCGATCAGCACACAGGGGACAAAGTGGCTACCGTGACTGCTAATTAAATTAGCGATCGCCGGTAATTTAGTCAACTGATGAGCAGTAAAACACCAAACACCCACCAAGATCAGAAAAACGCTGACGATAGTAACTAAATTTGGCCAGGTATTACTAGCGAACAGCGGCAGATAAATCCCTATATTATCACTGCCATTGGCGATGGTAATTGCCGCCACAGCACCGGTTTGAGGGGAAAACCAGGCCAGCAAAGGAGAAGACGGTGCTGATTCTACAGCCATCTCCACATTATTATCCGTCTCGGTTTCTTCTCGCTGCCAGAGACTCCGAATCCCGAAAATCACTGGCAAAAGACCGAGAAAACGAATCCACTGAGCCGGAATCAAGAAACTCCCGAAAAAGCCGGTTAAACTCGCCAAAATCAGCAGGATAAAGCCTAAATACTGACCGATAACGATATGACGACGGCGAAAAAGTTTATTGACCTGGGTAAAAAGAATCGTCAAAATCAGGATGTCATCGAGATTAGTGGCAATAAAGGCCGCTATTGCTGTGGATATGGCAGTAATCATGGTAGTCATAGGATTTTTTTCTTAATCGGCTCTTCTGGTCTCGATCGCCCTACTTCTACTCTAGAAAGAGCCATTAATAAAATCAAATATTCTTTCTTGTTGATTTAATAAATTAAAATGATGGAAAGACCAATAGAGACGGAAAAACCCCTTGCCATGGCCAGAATGACCCTAGATCAATTGGAAATCTTTCTAGCGACTGCTGAACATCTCCACTTCACCAAAGCAGCAGAAGCTTTATATATCACCCAACCGGCCGTCAGTGCCGCCATTGCCTCCCTAGAAAGTGAATACGGGGTGAAATTATTCCACCGCGTCGGTCGTCACATCGAGATCACGGAAACAGGACGTTTATTGCAATTAGAAGCGCAACGCATTCTTACCCAGGTGACTTTGACAGAAAGGGGATTGGCGGAATTCAACGACTTGCAACGGGGAGAACTACAATTAGGATCGAGTTTGACTATTGGTAACTATTGGCTGCCGGCAAAAATTAGCGATTTTCAGGAGCGCTATCCGGCAATTAAGATCAATTGCACCCTAGCTAATACGGAAGAAATCTGTCTGGGTACGGCTAACGGACGTTTTGACCTAGCATTAATCGAGGGAGAAGTCAAGAGTGATTTAACAAATTGTTTAGAACAGGAGATCGTCGGCAGCGATCGCCTATTAATTATTGTCGGACGTTCTCATCCTTGGTATAAAAGAGAAGCGATCGAATTACCCGAATTAGTGGAAACCCCTTGGGTAATGCGAGAATCGGGATCGGGAACTCAACAAAGATTCGAGGAAGCGTTACAGAATTGGGGCATCGATTTACGGACATTAAAGGTGACTTTGCTGTTAAATACGGGAGAAATGGTGAAAGCAATCATCGAGAATAGTTCGGCAGCTGCTGGGATTTCCGAATTGATGGTTCAAAAGGAATTAGAATTAGGCACATTGCGATCGATTCGAGTCATCGATACTTCTGGTTTATCCCCTCGCTATCTCGAATTTATGCGCCCTTTTTTAAAAATAAAACACCGTCAGCGCTTTCAACCCCGCGTCTGTAAAGTTTTCGAGCAGATGTTGTAATCTGATAGCAATCACCAAAAATTAACCGGAGAGAAAATAAAGCTATGTAACGGAAATTATCTTTGGCAAAAAAGAGAGATTAGGTATAGACATCGACCTAATATTATCTCAGGCAATTGGGGTTCGCATATGAGCCAGAAGCTATAATTAATAACGTTTCCACCGATAGGAAAAAACAACTAAGTTTCTCCTGTCTGTGGAGATTCTAGATAGATAGTTTGATCTTCAAAAAGACGAAAATGGTATGAACACAAATCACAACCAGAGTTATGGCCGGTTGAAATGGAAAGCGGTGTCGGCGCGGGAGGCCCAGCACCTGAACGAGCAGGGAGTTTCATCGTCAATCCCGCAGGGGCCGAAATTCCTTAAAGAGCTGCCCCCCAATAGCGCGGTGTACGAGCCGAAGCAGCCGATCACAAAGAAACTTAAAAAGCTCATCGACGATTACGCCTATGGGGGAGCCTTCCAGAGCGCGATCTGGACAGTAAGTCAACAGCGCATCCCTGAACTTGATAAGATACACAACCTCTACCAGTTTTACTATTACATCGATGCCCTGGTAACGTGGATTCCCGGGTTGCGGGTCTGGGAATGGCAGGGCGACATTTACCATGAACGCACAGATTATCTTCACCTGACGCAGTTCTATTACTACTTCAACCAGCCCGAACTCGTCTCCCTGCAAAGCCCGATCGCCCCCTTTACCGGCGAGGCTCTCACACCGCTATCCCTCTGGCTTCGAGAATTCGCGGTCGAATCGGGGGAATTTCTCGACACACCCGAATCGGCCAAGTATCTCGTAACCTATAAGTTCGGGCCAGAATATACCTACCAGGACTACAATGGGGGCGAAAACGGGATCGAGAACTACAAAACATTTAACGAGTGGTTTTCCAGGACTTTCAAGGATATCGATCGACAGCGCCCAGTCGCCCAGCCAGACGATCCTCGGATTATTGTCTTCCCAGCCGAGTCCACTTTCGTCGGCCAATGGACTATCACCACTCCGGCGGGCGAGCCGATGCCCGCAGAGTCCTCAATCGTGGTCAAGCACGTCGAATGGCCTATCCCAGAACTGTTAAAGGGTTCCGAGTATGCCCACGATTTCGAGGGCGGCATTTTCGTCCACAGCTTTCTCGATGTCTTTGACTATCACCGGCAGCACGCCCCGGCAGCGGGCAGGATAATTGAGGCCAAATTTATCCCTGGACAGGTTTACCTGGATGTCCAACTTGACCTACTCGATGCTGAGGGACGTGCCGATGAAAACTCATCCTTGGCCAAGGTGGCCATGCCGCACCGTTATCTGGATGCACAGGATGCCACCGACTATCAGTTTGTGCAGTGCCGTGGGCTTTTTGTCCTGGAAACCGCTATCGGCAAGATCGCCGTGCTGCCCATTGGAATGGCACAAGTATCGTCCGTTGTGTTCGTCAAACCAGGGACGCAAGAACTTATCCGTCTTACCCAACAGGAAAAGAAGGGGCGATCTTATGACCAGCAGGTGGCGCTGATCAATGAGAAGGTGCGCCAGGAGGTAGTGGGGAAAACGGTGTCCAAGGGCGAGATGATCTCGAGTTTCCTCTTCGGCGGCTCCGACATCGTGATGGTATTCGAGCGTCAGTCCAACGTCAACATCACGGCTACGGTAGGTGTTCACTATCCGGTGCGGAGTCAGTACGCCTATTCAAATATCGCCAAGCTGCTGTCGTTTTGAATGATGGGTTGAAGCAAAGGTTCTTCGAGTGCCTGGTTCACATCCAGGCGCAGAATTCCGACCCTTTCCAGGGGATGAAAATTAAAATAAAGCCTTTGTGATTTCAAGCTACCTACAAGAGCGGCGATCACACTAAATCACTAAGGTGCTTTCCCCCTCGTCGATTAGTTGCGTGGTCAATGAAGGGTTCGCAGGCAGGCACGGATTCCCATTATACAAAAAGTATATGTCAAGTCTCCGATTTTGTCAAGGGTTTTGGCCAAAAAAAATCGCCTCTGGGAGGCGGAGGTGAAAGGTATCACCCCAGAGAAATAATTAAACGCCAAAAGACTTACCACAGCCACAGGTTTGACTGGCGTTGGGATTAGTGAATTGGAAACCACCGCCGATCATCGCGTTGCTGTAATCTAACATGAGACCGTAGAGATAGAGCAGACTTTTTTTATCAGAGACAATTTTAAAGCCATCGTAATCGAAAACCTCATCTTGGGGGCCAATATTGCTAGGATGCTCAAAATCCATCATATAGGACATTCCCGAACAACCACCCTGACGCACACCCACGCGCAGACATAAATCCTTGCCCTGTTGCTCTTTGAGCATGGTAAGGTGTTTGAGGGCAGCCTCACTGAGTAAAATTCCTTTTCCTTGAATCTGAGTAGCTTGTGTCATCTTTAGCAGGAACTCCTAAACGCAGTTGAAGGGGACATATAAAACTTTACCTTCTCCTATCCATCTTAACGATAGTTGAGGGCTGATGACTGGATTACTGTTTACTTTTCCCAGCCTCGCAGGATTTGTAAGGCAAAAAAAGCAAAAAACTGGGATTATTAATTAAATAGGGTTGCCAGGGACGACTAGGTTCTTGAAACAAACCCTAGAGCCATTCTCAGCCGATTTTCATCACCCAACGGGGTGCTTGAGACAATTCACCTTCCCTGGGGGGAGGAAAATCAAATCAGGACAGCGCTGCTTTGAGGATGCCGAAAAAGCAGCCGGAAAATATCAAAAGAAATTTACTTTTCTAAGCGGAGATTAGCGCCACTGCTATCGGTGCGATAAACCCAAGTTTTTTGCTTATCAGTCAGAATAATTCGCCATCCTTTCACCAGTGCTTGAGTACAGAATTCTCCCGGGTTAGCTAATCCTAAACAACCATCGGGCCAGGTTTGTGGTTGTGCTGCTTGAATTTGCAAGCGATTAACGGATATATTGGTTTTCCGACTCAAATCTTGACGGGCAGCCGCGATGACTGAATTAGGTGGCTCAGGAGATGCTAAACTGGGTTGCGCTAAGAGGAGAGAAAGCAGACTCATTAGCATTAGAGTGCCAGTTGCTCCCTGAATAATTCTCGTTTTACCGATTTCTACTTGCTGGCTCTGGCTAAAATTTTTTCTAGATATCATCTTGAGTGCTGCCTCTTTCCGGGGGTGATAGTCTGAGCAAATTTTCCTTTTTATTATCAGTGTAACCGATACTATGTTCCCTCTCTGGTTTTCGAGTAGAAGCAGCAGTCACTCTCGGTTTTCGTTGTCATCTCCTGAAGACTTCCGTCTCTTTAAGTGGCGATGGCGATTAAAATAGATGAGGATGAACTATCTTAGATGGATGGGCTTATGTTATCTTTTTTCCTCCGTTGGTTGATTACCGCCGTCTCTTTATTGATTACAGCGCGAATAGTACCAGGTATAGAAATTAAAGATTTTACCGTGGCTTTGATAGCTGCTGTCGCTTTGGGTTTAATTAATGCTATTATTAGACCCCTGTTGATTCTTTTTACCCTGCCTTTAACTATTTTAACCCTAGGGTTATTTATTTTTGTGGTCAATGCCATTTCCTTTTCTTTAGCCTCCTATTTTATCCGTGGCTTTGAGGTAAAATCATTTTTTGCCGCTTTATTCGGTTCGATCGTGGTTTCGATCATTTCAGGAGTTTTAAATGGCATTTTCGTTGACTAAAGTGGGCAATAATTCGGTTGTTTAAAACAGCTTGGCTTACTCTGATTGATTAATTTCTGATCTAGAGACGTTGCTATAATCAACGTCTCTCTATTTTTTTGGGGATGAGTAAATCTCTACTGATTTGCTTTGGCTTTTGTCGTTAAAAATCAGGAAAATTTAATCCCAAGATTTCCATCTCAAGCAGCCAGAGCAAGTTCAATTACTGTTAAAATAAATGGAATTGTTGAGCTAAGTAGATTAACTAATCTCCAGTCAGTTTTTCTTGATTCCCCTACACCCTACACCCTACACCCTGATCACTAAAAATCGATGAACCAATTAAACTTAGAAGTTGCGGGAAAAAAAGAACGTTTAGATGCTTGGATGGGGTCACAATTGCCCGATTTATCGAGATCGAGGCTGCAAAAACTGATAGAACAGGGATATATACAGTTAAACGGTCAAATTTGCACTAATAAAAATACTAAAGTTGGTCAAGGTGATCACTTAAAGATTACCATTCCCGACAGTCAACCCCTCGAATTAACCGCCGAGGCGATCGAGCTTGATATTCTTTACGAAGACGACTATCTGATTATTATCAATAAACCTGCCGATTTAGTGGTTCATCCGGCCCCCGGCCACGAATCGGGAACCTTGGTCAACGCTTTACTGCATCACTGCCCGAATTTAGCCGGAATCGGTGGAATTCAACGCCCCGGCATAGTTCACCGCTTAGATAAGGATACCACGGGCGCGATCGTTATTGCCAAAACCGATCAGGCCCATCAACACCTACAGGCACAATTAAAAACCAAAACTGCCCGCCGGGAATACATGGCCCTTGTCCACGGTGTCCCCAAAAGCGAAACGGGTACAATTGATCTGCCGATTGGTCGTCACCGCAGCGATCGCCAAAAGATGGCTATTATTGCCGTGGAAAAAGGTGGTAGAAATGCCGTCACCCACTGGCAAGTCAAGGAAAGACTAGGCAACTACACCTTAATGGAATTTCGCCTAGAAACCGGCAGAACTCATCAAATTCGCGTTCATAGCAGCCAAATCGGTCATCCGATTCTTGGGGATCCCCTCTATAGTTCAGGTCGTTCCATCGGGATTAATCTACCCGGACAATTACTCCACGCCTATCGTTTAATCTTAATACATCCGGTCACGGGGGAGAGCCTAGAAGCGATCGCTCCCTTACCCGCTATTTTCCCGAAAGTTTTAGCTATTTTACGGCAGAGAAACCCCTAGCGCACAAATTGCGGCATAATCTCCGCTGCGGTCCATAATCCGTAGATACCGCGACGATGCAGGGAAACCCCCGCTTTCAGATAACCAAAAGCTGGCCCGCAGACATTAGCCGCCATACTGGTTTCATCACCTAAGGTGAAGGTATGGGTGGAAATTTTGCCTTCAAAAGTCCGCCCCGTGACCTTAACATTGGTACTTAAAGGCTTTTTCGGGTTGCGCGTATCCACCACACCCCCGACGGAAACGCGATCACGTCCACAAATTCCAGCCAATTCCAGCATAATATCGTCTGCGTGTTCCATATTTTCGAGGCTGAGAATGCCATTGGTTTTATTTAACAGCATTTCCACTTCCGCATCACTCATCTGGTGGGCTGTTTCTGGGTCGTAACCGGGTAAATGGGCGATATCTTCGCGAATAGTGGCACGATAAGCCTCCCAGTTGGCAATTCCCACGCCAAAGGTAATTTTAACGCTATGAATCTCTGCATAACTCTGGGCAGCTAGGGCAGCAGCCGCAGTTAACAGTCCGGGGGTAGCACCGCAGCCGGTCATATAGGTGATGCCGGCGGCTTCTAGGTCTGCTTGTAGTGCTAAGATTTGTTCCATGGCGCTGGTACGTTTGAGAGCATCGACTAAAACCCCGCGCCAACCTAAGCGAATGAAGGTTTTAGCGATATCGGCCATGAAATTGTTAGGTAAATTCGGTAAGGCGAGAAAATAGCCTTCTACGTCGGCAGTTTTGATTAATTCCTCGATACTGTTCTCGCTGAGACTGCCGTAATTCTCCAGATAACCGATGGAACCCCGGTCATGATAAATTTTGTTACAGGTATTGACATCTAGACCGTCTTTGTGGTATGCAAAACCGGCTTTATCGGCGGCGGCAGTCCAAAGCATTTCCTGTTTGGGGGCGAGAATTCTAGCGGCAGCCTGTCCCAAACCACCAAAACCTAAAACACCGATCCGAAGGCGATCGCTGGCTGTTTGTTTATTCATATCTGTTCTGATTCCTATAGACAAAATTCTATGATCTCGGCGGTCGTGGTTCGCCGTTGCATCTCCTTTATTTTCAATTTATCGCTTCAGGTCGTCTTTTTTGTGTAGTTTTGTGAAATTATGCCCTCCGGGGACAGGTTCGCCCTTGACGGTAAAGAAAAGTTACGCGAAACTGACAAAAAATGAAAGTGGTTAGGTGACGTAATATAAAGTTTTGCTAAAATTTTAACCAGATTGCTACGATTAGCAAACTATCGTAAATTAAAACGATAGGGAGCTTTGCAAACCCCAGATCACGCCGAGAAGAGCTATGAGCATGGAAAGCCTAGAGTTTATTATCTATCCCGATGGTCGCGTCATGGAAAAGGTGACAGGCATAGTCGGTTCATCTTGTCAAGAGGTGACGGCGGCGATCGAGGCACAACTCGGGCAGCTGATGTCTCAAGAGAAAACCTCGGATTATTACCATCAAACCGTCAGCCAGTCAGAGAAAGTCAGCAACGCAGCCACTTTTAGCGACTGGTAATTTTTCATCTTTCCCAATCCCTTTATTTAAGCCACTGAAAAACCATGTCACACTTTAGCAATATCAAAACCAAAATCCGCGATCTATCCTACCTAAAAGCCGCCCTCAGCGATATGGGGATGGAATGGAAAGAGGGTTCCCACCCCGTCAAAGGTTATCAAGGTCAAACTTTAACCGCAGAGGTGGTAATCGAGCAAGATAACAATTACGATGTCGGGTTTCGCTGGAATGGTAACGAGTACGAGTTAGTTGCCGATTTGCAATACTGGCAACAACCCCTAACCGTAGAAGGATTTTTAAGAAAAGTAAATCAAGGTTATGCCTACCACACCATCCTGGCAGAAACTGCTAAACAGGGTTTTCAGGTGGCAGCACAGGAAAAAAATACTGATGGTTCTATTCGTCTAGTGGTACAACGTTGGAGCGCCTAATGGCTGATTTTTCTCCCGAACGCTCTGGTTTTGAACCAGAGTTAGGGGGATTCCTAAGAGATTCCCCTGATCGCACTGGTTTTGAACCCGAATTGGGCGGTTTGCTGCGCCAGAAAGCGGTTTACGTCGATGAGGTCACTTGTATCGGTTGTAAACACTGCGCCCACGTTGCCCCCAATACCTTTTTTATTGAAGGCGAATACGGTCGCTCTCGCGTCTATAATCAGGACGGTGACGAAGAAGAAATTATTCAAGAAGCGATCGAGACTTGTCCAGTTAACTGTATTCACTGGGTTAATTATAATAATTTGCAATTCCTTGAGGAAGAACGCAAACATCAAGTGATTAAACAGTTAGGTTTTCCTCAGATTCACAAGAAATTTAGCCCCGCAGATTTAGATCTCTAGGGTGGATAGGTGCAGCCTCATCCACCCATTATTTCCTAGAAGTCATGGCAGCGGTTCTCGATCGAATCTGCTACAGTTCTTAAATAGACATCTCCAAAAATTATAACCCAGTCACAGCTTGCTTTTAGTTTATATACTAACTAAGCAGTTCGATGGCTGGAATGTATATCTATCGTTGCTAATTCAATTTTACTGAAAAAATATGAGGCAATTAAAATAATTTTTATTCGGATAGATTCCTTAACTAAAAAGACTTTTAGTCTTGAGATAATATTAGGTCGAGGTCTAATGAATATCCAACTGATTGATTCTCTCGCGCGAATAATTCTCTCTCTCTCCGAGGAAGAAAGAGAGTTACTGAATCGAAAAATTGAGAGCGAACAACGGGAAAATTTGCAGATTAACGCTCAAATTTTGGATTTAGAAACCCGTATCAAGCAATACGAAAATCAATATCGCATGAGTTCGGAAGAATTCTATCCTAGATTTCGTTCCGGTGAGCTAGGGGACGCTATGGATTATTTCGAGTGGAATGTTTATTATGAAATGCTATTGGCAGCTAGAAAAGAGATAAGTTTACGATCAAATTAGATGGAGATAGCCGATTATATTCGCAAGGTTAAACGGAAATTATCTGAGAGTTCGATTGTGAACTCTTTCACGATTGTCGATGAAAGAATTTTATTCGATCGAGGCTACTTCCGAGCGAGAGTCCTTTTAACGAACGGAGATTTTTTAGAAATTGCGGAGGCTTTTACCTCGATCGATCAACGCATCGTTACGATAAGCTATCGCTATCAATGGATGGACGCAAGCAAACAGAAGTTAAGAAAACGCTGGGATAACGTGGAACATTTTCCCGATTTACCGAATTTTCCCGATCATGTTCATGTAGGAGACGAGTTAAACGTTCAACCTGGGGAATCTAGAAATATTTTACAAATTATCACCGTAATCGAGCGCGAGATCGAGATTTTGTAAACCGAACGCCTTCTAGAGCGAATCCGCACCCTAAAACTCGCCGAATACCGAGGAAGTCGCGAGAATTATTCGGCAGTTCGCGGGGTAGGCTTCGGGTGGAGTGGTGGCGATCGGTCGAGAAATCTGTATAATGTTCCTAGGAGAGGGTTGTTATACGGAAGATTTCCATTCATGTTTCCCGTCGAGGGTGAGATATGAAAAAAATCCTTAAAAATACCTCTACAGGGGTTTTATACGGATTTTATCCGTATAATATATAGCACTGTTCTATCAGACTAGAAGGAAGAGAGATAGAAACCCCGTGGGAAAATTGCATCTAACAATTTGATCGCTGATCTTGGTCGAATTAGTTTATAGATTCACTCGCTTAAAGCACTCTTCTGTGTTGCAGTGCATTCGCTACCGTCCTAGTAGAACTCAAATGGTTCAGATTCTTGTCCGACAAAGGAGTCACTGTCCTAGACGGATGTAGAAAGTGCTGTAACGTTGCGGACTAACTTTTACAAATTCCCTCTAGCTGGAGAAATACGACAATGTTAAAAATTAAGAGTGGCTTGCTTTTTACTGCAATTTTCATGAGTCTAGGTTGTTACCCTGATAAAGTTTTAGCCCAACGTTTATCACAAGATCAATGTGCCTATTACCTTATGGAAATTGCAATGTATTTTGTGAATAATAGACCATCATCTACTTCTGCTCAGGATTGGGAAAATTGGCACAATGTTCAGAACACAACGCGAGAAAGATTCTTAAAGAAAAATCCAGAGTGTAAAGCAAATCAAGGGACAGGGAGCGTTAGTGAGTATCATAGACGACAGTCGCAACAGCAACAGTTGCAAATACAATCTGATTCCCAAAGGCGAGGACAACAACTACAACAATGGTGCTACCAAGGATATGCCGACGCTTGTAGGCAAATTGGTGATAGGGCTGGATACCGAAGTGCGAGGAGAAGAATTTGTAATCTAGCTAATTTAAAGTATGATGCAAGATCGGATTCATGCTACTGATTTTTCATCTTCAGATAAATTTTTGAGAAATTGACAGTTTGATCGAGCGATCTATCATATCGCGTGTTCCGTAATAAAACCCGACAACTTCGCATAAAATTAACGAGATGGGTGTTAGGTTTTGTGCCTCTACATTCATTAATAGTGCGATTGCGGCTCTGGTAACTATTGTAGAGTAGGAAGCATGAAAAGTAACGCGCCGACTTATCGGATTTTCCTTCGCTATAATAAACCTATCCCTCTCAAATAACCACAAGGATACAAATGCCAGCCATATCCATGTTTTACGGAATTATTATTTATATGTACTTCATGGACAATAAACAACACCATAAACCTCACATTCATGCTAAATATCAAAATTCGGAAGTCATTGTCGCCATTCCAGATGGAGAAATCCTTGAAGGAGCTATTCCTCATGCTAAAATGAAATTACTTTCCGCTTGGATCGAGATTCATCAAGATGAATTGATGGCTAACTGGGAACTCGCTATTTCAGGACAACAACTGTATAAGATTGAACCACTGAGATAAATCATGAATCCTAGAGTTAAAGAAGTTATCCCTTTGCCCAACTATCAATTACAACTCATATTTACTAATGAAGAAAAGAAAATTTATGATTGTTCACCACTGCTCGATTTTGGCATCTTTCAAGAACTTAAAAACAAGCAGTATTTTAATCAAGTAAAAATTTTAGATGGTACGGTAACTTGGCCGAACGAACAAGATATCTGTCCGGATACTCTCTATCTTGACTCCATTTCCCAAACCTAGAACAGTTCGATCGAGGAAACCCAACAACAAAAGTAACGCTCCCACTGATCAGATTTTCTTTCGCTACAGCCTTTCTCAGAAAGATGAGGTTAGTTATTGTTGCTAAAATATTTGATGAGTAAGGATTAGTCTGTACTTCATCTCTAGGAGAAAGAATGAGAAATTTTCTACTTACCCGGTGATTGCTGTGGGGAGGGAAAAGTTAGAGGCAATCGGGGCAAAATGATAAGTATTTTATATGCAAATACCTTCAATACTTAAAAATATTTAAATTTACAATTAGTAATATTTATTTTTACTCAAGAATTTATTGAGAATAATTTCTATTTATTTACGAGGTGGCAATACTTCCAGCGATTCTGGTATAATTTCGCATTATGCTATGGTGGAGTTTTCTGTGCTTTTTTGAAGTTCTCAAGTTCTAGCTTGCCTTGAAACCATTGCTAAATCTAGACTTTTCCTTTTAGCCAAACCAAACACTTCCGCTAATTCTCCCTTTTTTCCCGAACAACGTTGATCTAATTTTTGTGTAGTTTTGTTGCAAAGTCAAAATTTTTTTGACAAAATGCCCAAATTGTGGTGTGGACGAAATGACGGGATTTATGGCATAGAACGAGTTAGTTAGGACAGATGCCTGAAGGCTTTACTCACAGCATCCACAAGGTTTTCACTATCATTGATAATCTGACTAACATAGTTTTTCAATCTAGCCCAGAACTTTTCAATTTTGTTGAGATCTG